>QNFX01000016.1 GCA_003650125.1 Campylobacterota bacterium | reverse complement strand
GATTAAATCAGCTCTTCCGTTTAATAGAGCAGGATTTTTAACCGGCACATCGCAAGCGACAGCTTTTGTATCTGGTGTTGTTGCCATGTTAAAATCAAGGTTTCCAAAACTTAGTTATATAGAAATTAAAGAGATCATTAGAAGTTCTGCAAAAAAGGGTATGGCATTTGCTAGTAACTCAATTTCAGGTGGTAGATTAGATGCTCGTGCGGCAATTATCTCAGCTGAAAAACGAAAAATAAATGGTTCCATCTTAAGAGATTTAGCAAAGGTTAAAAACTAGAAAGTATAACCACTATCTTCGGCCCTCTCTTCCATATCGTATTCAGAGTATTCAGGCCTATGTGCCGCTACTTCTATTTCTTCATTAGCTTCCATTGGCATAACTTCGGGCCTAGCATTCATTTGATAATTTGAATCGTCCGGAAGTTCATTCATATTTTGAACCTCTTGGCGTTGAGCTAAAGCATAGGCCTGAGACATTTGCGCTTGTTCCATTGCCTGTTTTTCAGCAAATGTTTTTTCCTGCTCAAATAACAATGCTGAGCCGGCCAGAGGTCCGGTGGCAAACCTTAAAGTATACTTTCCTTTCCCTGAATCAATTAATATTCCACTTATCATCCCTTCTTCATCATCAACAATAAATGATCCTCCAGGATTAAGATCAATTGCACTTGCTTCAAATAATATAGGAGTTCCGGAGCGAGGATTTAAACTTATATTAATACTTTGAATTTGACCTTCAAATATATTTAAGGAACCCTGGATATTATCTCCCGTAAGTGTCCCTCCAAATTTCTGACGATTGATCGCCTCAACAAGGTAGAGACTAATTTCGGCCTCAACCTTTGCTTTCACTACTTCAGCAATTTTTCTTTTAATCATTGGCGGTCTCTTAGGAGCTGGTTTGAGGAGTGGTTTTATCCCTTGAGGTTCTTTTAAAATTACTTTTTCTTGAACCAGAAAATCTTCAAGTTCGGGTTCTTCCGTTTCACTAAACAAGAAGTAAAACATTCCCCCAAAAAAAATAGTTAAAAAAAGTAAAAAGGCCTTCATTTACCTTTTTATCGTCATCAAGGAACCATTTTTTGAGCAGTTTAAGCGATAAAATAAAACTTATTTAAAAACATACATATTGGGACTAATAAAAGAAGAAAACATAAAAAATAAATAGTCTTTTTAAAAGGATAGGAATCAATCTCTACGAGAGGAGCTTCTCTTCCAATCTGTATCACTTTATTAAGTTCAAAAAACTGGGGATGATCTCTTTTTTCTAACAAAATTCTGTTTAGAAGATATTTATTTTGCGGCGAAGATGCTAGATATCTGGCCAGTTCTAGTAACTCAAAATTAAATGTATTCCAACTATCAAGATCATCAAAACTATATTCTAAGGCCTCAAGGAGCGCTCTAAATCTCAAAATAAGTTTTTTTCGATAAATCTTAAAAATCATTGATTTTCTTTTAGTAAAAATATTTTTTTGACCTTCAAATTCTTCTTTAAGAGTAAAAAAGCTCCTAGGTCCTAGAGGTTCTCCAAGTTCATGAGGCCTAAATTGCAGCCCACAGGATTCACACTCGGTATCGGTTACATAAATTGAATGGCATTTATGACACTTTTTAGTAGGTCTTTGAGCTTCCGGAAGTATTTCGATATCATTTAGTTCCATGATTTAACTTTATCATTGGCCATTTATTTCTGAAAGCTCTATTATAAAATCGATGAATTTACCAAGTTTTGCCAAGATATTCGCTACTCCCTTTCTAGGGGCCTGTATCTATGCTTTTGGCTTTCCTCTTACTTGGTCTCCTAAATTTTTTTTTACTCCGATGATTGGAGTGGCAATTTATTTAGGAAGTCTAGACTTTGAATCAAACAAACTTGGTAAAAATTTAATTAAAACTATTATGTTTCTACTTGGCATCTATGCCATGGGATTTTACTGGATACCTTATACTATAAAAGAATTTGGAGGTATTCCTTTTCCCATCAATCAACTGCTTGGAATGTTTTCTTCCATTTTGCTTCAACCCCATTATTTAAGCTTTGTTTTGCTCATTTATTTGTTTAATAAATTTAACTTTCATGCCCCTGAGATTTTCAAAAAAAACCAAAGTCTTAAAAATGCTACTCTTGCACTAATCCTTACTCTACTTGAGTTTTATACTCCGCAGCAATTCCCTGCCTATATTGGCCATGCCTGGATTGTCCTGGCGCCTTATCTAGGTCTTGCAAAAATATTTGGCCAACCTATTTTCTCTTTCTTTAGTTTTTGGATCGCTTTGGTGATGGTTACCTACTTTAAAGAGAAAAAATTTGATATCTTGGGAACTGTTCTATTTATCTCTTTTATAATCATAAATTTTATCTTCCCCCTCAAATGGAACCAAGACTCATTTACAAAAGTAAATAATCTAAGACTGGCCCAGGCAAATGTTGGTAACTTCATGAAGATGGATTCTGAAAAAGGCGGAGTTACTTCAAAGGTTGAAGTAGAAAGACGCTTTATTTCTCTTAGTACTCTTTATTCAAATAAACCAATTGATCTGATAATTTGGCCTGAAACATCTTTTCCAAAACTATTATATTCAGAAAAGATGAAAACCTCACCTTATTTTGTCCCAGGTATTTTCAAAGAGATCATTCAAAGTACAGGCGCCGAAATATTTTTTGGTAGTTATGATTATGCTAATAACAATTCTGGTAGCACAATCGAATCTGAATACAATTCGGCCTTTTTATTGGGTAGTAATGCCCTTTTAAAAGATGTTTATCATAAAAATAGACTGCTGCCTTTTGGAGAAGGTCTTCCCTTTGGGCCTTTAAATAAAATTATTGCCCCCTATTTAAAAAATATCATGTCTTTTTTTGCTAAAGGGACTAAACCTGTTCTTTTTAAAACCAAAAATAATTCTTATTTTACCACTGCTATTTGTTACGAAATATTATTCTCAAATTTCATCAGGGATTATCTTAATAGCTTTAATACCCAACCTGATTTTATCATCAATCTAACCAATGATTCCTGGTATGGAATAACCTCTGAGCCCTATCATCACTTGGAACTCTCCCATTGGAGAGCGATGGAACTTAATCTTCCCGTCGTTCGAATGACTAATACTGGGATATCCTCTGTTCTCTACCCCGATGGCAGCGAGAGTAAACGAACAGGACTGTTCACTCAAGAAATTTTAGATGTAACTTTAAAAACACCAAACATTAAAAAGGCCACTATCTTTCAAACGTGGGGTATTCTAGCTCTTTTAAGTTTATTTATTCCAATCTTTGGCATGGCCTTTATTTTAGGCCGGAGAAGAAGTCTCTAGAGAATCTTTTTTAATAGAAATCCCTTGCTGGAGAATATCGTGAATTCTTATAAATCCTAAAAATTCACTATTTTTTCCTAAAACTGGAAGAATTCCAATTTGTCTTTCTCTATTTTCCATTTCATATAAAGCATCAATGGCCAGTTCATCAGGAGAGGCAAAGGTTGGACTTACATTCATTACTTCACTAATTGGCGTATTTAAATCAGGGTCTGCCTTAGTAAAAAACCTTCTAATATCCCCATCCACTAAAATACCAACAAAACTTCTATTTTCATCTACTAACGCTAGCCCACCTAGCGGCCGATTAGTCATATCTATGATGGCATCCTTTAAACTATCTTTAGGGGATAATATGGGGCATTTAGATTTTGGAATCATAATATCAGAAACTTTGATTCGAAGAGATTTTCCCAAAAGTCCACCAGGGTGATTATAAGCAAATCCCTCTTTTGAAAGATTCACTAAATATTCCCAAACCACCGCCATCGCATCTCCCATGGCCAGCGCTAAAGTGGAGCTGGTTGTGGGGGCCTGGTTATTTTTACATGCTTCTTTTTTTACAGAACAATCAAAAACTAGTCGGCAATCTTTCCCCAAAGGAGAATTAATATTTCCCAAAAGCCCTATCCGCATCTCTTTAGGGATAGGCAAAAATGGAATAAGCTTTAAAATTTCTTCGGTATTACCAGAATTACTGATAAAGACTATGGCATCATTTTTTCCAACTCGTCCCAAGTCACCATGTAAGGCCTCGACAGGATGGAGAAAATGAGAGGATAGACCTAGAGAGCAAAAGGTAGAGGCCAGCTTTTGGCCGATAAAACCAGATTTTCCCACCCCACAAAATATGAGCTGTCCCTGATTCTCTTTCACAGAACGCAGCATTTCAACAAGTTGCTTAACCTGCTCCTCTTCAATCTTGTCCGAGGCCTCTAAAAGCGCCTGGGCCTCCAATTGAAGAACTTTTTGTGCAATGCTTAAATATTCCATATTGTCACTATCCATCAAAGTTTAGCTGAGATATCATATTAACTAATGAAATTACTACTCTTATTGGTACTTTTTATAAGTGTTTCCTGCTCGACCTACCGGGATTTCTACTCCATGAGAGAAGAAGATGAAATTCCCACGGTCAAATTCAAGGTTAACTATGATGAAACCTGGCAAGCGGTCATGCAAATCTTGCAAAAATACGATATTGCCATCCAAAACCAGGCCGCTGGGATTATTAAAACCAGATGGATTGATAATACTCTAGAGCTTAACTGGTCTGATGCTTTTTCACGAAGTGACCAGGTTAAGAGTGCTCGCTTTAAACTAATCGTCAATGTGGGCCAAGGCCATGAGATCTCCCACCCCATTACCAAGGTTTCTATCTACAAAAGACAGATGGTGGAAAAAGATTTCCTCCAGGCCTCTAAACCTGTGAGAAGTAATGGCATCTTGGAAAGGACTATTCTTTATCGGATAGAGAGAATTCTAACAATGGAACGGGAGCTTAAAAAGCTTCAGGCCATTAAGGCGAAGCAATTAGAAGAATCCTTTTAGATCTTGATATGGGCCATGCCAATTCTTTTCCAATAATACCTTTTTACTCTTCTTGAACCAACAGGTGATTTTTTTCCAAGAATTTTAGAAAGGGAATAATCCATCTCTTCAAAGATATCATCATATTTCTTTTTCTGAATCATAGTCAGCAAGGCCTCTTCTGCCTTGTTAAACTTTAAATCACCAATCGTTGTAATAACCTTTTTTATGATATCGCTTCTTTTTTTTCCATGACTTTTAGAGGAATAATAATTTCGATCATCATAAAGCATGGCCCAGACCAAGGGAGCATATTTATCTAATTGCAATCTTCCTATATTTTCTAGTGCCTGAATTCTAACTATTAAAGATTTATCTTTTAAAGCGTCGGCATAGACTGGTCCTATATTTTTTTCTTTAAGGGATAATAACGCCTTAAGTGATGCCATTCTTAAGACCCAATTGGGATGTTTGGAAAACTTTGCTAAAAAACTGGCCGATTTAGGGCCCATTATATTGGCCAGTAAAAAAGTTGCAATCCAGCGATTTCTCTCGGGATATTTTCCATTTTTCATTACTTCAACAAGAGCAGGAACTGCCTTACCACTATATTTCAAGGCCTTTTGTTTAAGTTTAACAATTTCTGGCCCTTTTTTCTCTGTCTTAAAATCTCTCAGAAGCATCTTAGTAATATTATCACTTGCGCTTAGAGGGGTTACAGAAAAGAAAATAAGGATAAAAATTATTTTTTTCATAGGCTTCTTTTTTATTTGCTAAGCATCTTTTCAAATTCTTCTAATAGGTCCTCGGAAGATTTATCTTTTTCTTTTGATGCTTCTTCTTTTGGGACCTCTTTAGTTGGAGCTTCTTCAGTCACTGGTGTAGTTTGCTCTTCCTCTCCAGAACCTATTTTTTCCTTTAATTCTTTATTTTCTTCTTTTAATCTTTTTAAATTAACGATGTCCTCTTCTAAAGCTTTGTAATCAGAAATCACTTCTAAAAGCTCATTCCTTTCTTTAATCACGTCATTCATTTCTATATTTTCTTCACCACCGATAGAATCTCTCAGCACCTTTAATTCATTTTCAAGCTCTTTCTTCTCTTTTTGCAAAGCTTCTACGGCGGGTGCAGTTTTTAGAGGTGTTGCTGAAACTTCAGGAAGATCTTCAATATCATCGCGATCCTTTTCATTAAAAAGGGAAACTTTTAAAGCATTAGAATTTTTAATAATCGTATTTAGATGTTCTCTTACTAAGCGAGCAGGAACTTGATGAGATATTTCATAATATTTTTTTCTGTTATAGGCATAATAAATTATAAAAATGACCAAAACAAAAAGAAAGACCAGAGAAAAATAAATTACAACAGTCCCCGTTGACTCCGTAGTAACGGTTAAAAAATCAGAAAAAAAACGGTGAATCATATCAGACATTGTCCCCCTCCATGGAAACAAATGGTTTATTAAAATTATAAAGTTTCAAAGGACTTTGCGTCAACTAGGCTTTTTTACTAAAGGCCTTTAGTAGTTCTTTCATTAAAGGTCCATTTGCCGCCACAAAATCATCATTAAAAGGAGTAAAAGGTTCACCTTTTAGATTTTTAACTTCTATCCCTGCCTCCAGGCATATCACTCCTGAGGCCGCTACATCCCAGGGGGCGAGATTACTCTCCCAGAAGCCATCAAAGATCCCCGAAGCGACATAACACATATCTAGAGCAGCACTTCCAAGCCTACGTACTCCACGTGATCGGATGGCCAAATCTTTGAAAATTTTAAATTCTTTTCCAAATACCTGACCCTTTTCTGTGGAAAAACCCGTAATCAAAAGAGAGTCTTTCAATTTCTTTTTCTGCCCTGAAGTTTTAAGAGTTGTTACTCTTTTTTTAGCAGCAGATTTAAACTTTGCTCCTTTCCCTTTAAGGCAATAAAAGAGATCTCCATTACTAGGTCTATAGACGACACCCAAAACGGGTACACCATAATGGGCAAGAGAAATACAGACCGCGTAGTAGTCAAAGTTATTTAAAAAGTTAGTGGTGCCATCTAGAGGATCAATTATCCATGTATAGGGATTTTTTTTAATCTCTTTAAAATTTTTAATATTTTGAGCAAAAGAGGATTCCTCTCCCAACATCTTAGTTTGAGGAAACTTTTTTAAAAGTGATTTTATAATTAGATTTTCGGAAGCAATATCGGCCTTAGATACAACCCCCTGGCCCTCTTTATAATTTGTCTTAAGTTTTCCAAGTTGTTTTTGATATCTAAGAAGAAGTATTCCAGCTTTTTTAGACACCTCAATACTTAAATCTAATGCTTCTTTTAAATTTAGATCACTCATCTTTTTTATCACTCTCAGAAACTGGTTCTTTAGAAGGGATGGTATAGGTCTCATTTATCCAATGGCCTAAATCAACTTGTCGACACCGCTCACGACAAAATGGTCGCCATTTAGACTCATGGTAATTGAACTTCTTTGCACATTGGGGACATTTAACCATTAAAACTTTTTTACTCACAATTTTCCTCAATCATCTTTTGATATATGTTTAAAATTTTAGAAGGTTTCTCATATGATTTTCCCTCAAAGCTTGTTACGGGAACTATTCCCCTAACTGAGTTAGTTAAAAAGACAACATCTGATTCTTTTAAGTCATTAAAAGTTAAGTCTATCTCATCAACATCTATATATTTAATTAAGTTATTCCTAATTACTCCTGTCACAAAAGCTTTATTAAATCTTGGGGTAAGTACTTTATCTTTTTTTATTAGGAAAATATTACTGGTTGAACACTCGGTAATAAATCCTTCCTTAGTAAAAAACAGGACTTCCTGGTGACCCTGTTTCTGTGCCCATTTAAGTTCGTAAAAAATCTCTCTATAGTTATTTCCCCATTTGATATTACCAGGAACACTACTGGGATATCTTGGCATTCTCCCTCTTATAAGATCACATTCAAACAAGGCCGGTGAGAGGTGATAAGTGGAGACAAAAAAGTCCAATTCCTCCGCCTCCACATAGAGGGTAATCCTATATCTCAAATCGCTATGATGCATGGAAATCAACTGTTTAAGGCCTGTTAAAATCTTGCTTTTAAGGGCATTAAAATCCTCAGAAGGATAGAAGTAAGAGCAACCTTGCTCTAGGCGATCCAAATGATCTTTCAAGAAGGGAACCCTGCCATTGTAGGTTCTAAAGGTGGTAAATATCCGATCTTTAAAAAGGGTCAGCTTTTTAGGGGGAATCCGTATCCTTTTTTTATGGAAAATGGGTAATTCTTGTTTTTCCAATGACAATTCCCTATGGTAACACTAGTCAAAATTGGAGGAGCATCTGACGCGCTTAGTTATTATCGGTTTTGGATCACAGGCCAAAGCTTGGGCCTTAAATCTATTAGATTCCGGGAAAAATGTCCATATTGCCCTAAGACCTGAAAGTGCTTCCTTAGAAGATGCAAGAGGCCTTGGATTATCCGTAATTGAGTTAGGTCCCCAACTACAAGATTTTAATATCTTCATCCTTTTGACTCCAGATCATACCCATAAAGATATTTTAGATACTTACCAAGAATTTATCTCTAGTGACTCAAAGATAATCTATGCCCACGGTTACAGTTATATAAAACATGATCTAAAAAATAGATTCCCTCACTGGGATCACTTACTACTTGCACCAAAAGCGATCGCCTCTGAAGTTCGTTTTCAATATGAAACAAAGGGTAAACTTGGTGCCATCATGTCGCTTGAAGGTTCATCTCATGCTGAAAAAGATAAAGTGCTCCTAAAAGATATTGCAAAAAATATTGGCATCACTGCAGGCCCATATGAAAACTCTTTTAAAGATGAAACATATGCTGATCTTTTTTCAGAACAGTCAATCCTTTGCTCTCTTCTCCCTTACGGAGCTCTTCATAGTTTCAATAAGCTTAGAAAAAGAGGAATCAGTAAAGAGATGGCCTATATGGAATGTTGGTATGAAGTGAAACTAATCGCTGACACCTTGATTAAGCTTGGCCCCTTGAAATTTTTTGAACTTATAAGTCCAAATGCTTTAATCGGTGGAGAAAAAGCTCAAAAGCTTATCTTTAATGATGAATATAACAAAATATCTGAGGGCCTTTTAGATGATATCTGGGAAAATAAATTTTTTCAGGAAGTAGATAATCAAGATTTTGATTCCTTGAAAAAAGAAGTCCTCAACTTCTGGAGCAAGGAAGAGTTAAATAAGGTCCATCAGGATTTAAAGGAAAGTTTGTTTTGAAGAAGTTAAATACCAGAATAATTAAAAAGCATAAATTAAAAGGGTTAGGATATCCCCTTTCTATGCTTACTTGTTATGACTATCAAACCGCCCAAATGCTAGATGAGACAGAACTAGATCTAATCCTAGTTGGCGATAGTGTCGGTAATGTAATCCTTGGATATGAAACTACTATCAAGGTAAGTCTTGAAGAAATGGTGATGTTTTCTTCTGCGGTAAAAAGAGGTGCGCCAAATAAATTTGTAGTAGCAGATCTACCTTTTGGCACCTATTCTTCACTTGAAGAGGGAATTGCCAACTCAAAAACACTTTTTCAACAAAGTGAATGTGAGGCCGTAAAACTCGAAGGTGCCTTCCCCTATCAACTAGAGCTTATAAATCGTTTAGTACAAATTGGAATTCCTGTCATGGGACATATCGGACTCACCCCTCAATCAGTTCATGAACAAGGGGGGTATTATATGCATGGCAAGGATCAACGAACTGCCCATGATTTAATTAGTAAAGCTCGCGACCTACAAGCGGCCGGAGTATTTGCCATCGTTTTAGAATGTGTAACCCCGTCCCTAGCACAGCAGATAACAGATCAACTAGATATACCAACTGTTGGTATCGGCTCCGGAGATAAAACCGATGGTCAGGTTTTAGTAATAAATGATCTGTTAAAAATGGGAAAGGAGACTCCACCAAATTTTTGCAACCCTATGGCCGACTTTTATTCCTTGAGACAAGGAGTCGTTCAAAAATATTTAAAAAACTTTCAAAAGACTGAGAAAAATGAAAACCATCTATACCATTGATAATGGCAACAGCCATCCACATGTCGGAATTTTTAAAGGCGATACATCTGAAATCGTCCCTCTTAAAGATTTTAAAACTAATGACGATTCCTATAGGGCAATCATTTCAAATGTTGGCCCTAAGCTAAATTTTCCTAAAGAATTCGCAGAGCATCTTCTCGATATAAAAGCTCTCAGAGAAGATCGATCTTTTTTAGATATGCCGGTTAATTACACAAATACGTTGGGCATGGATCGACTTTGTAATGCCTATTTTGTTTTTAAAAATGAATTAGATGAAGGCGAGAGAATCCTTCTAATCGATGCTGGAACATTTAATACATATGACCTTGTAACCAATAATGGTTTTGCCGGAGGATTTATTCTACCTGGCCCTAGAGTTTTTTTAGAAAGCTATGGAAAGGGTGAAAATCTTCCCACTCTTATGGCAGCAGAGCTCAAAGCAGAGATTCCTCTTCCTACTAGCACCGAAACGGCCATTAAAGATGCCCATAACCTATATCAATTAAGTGTTATTAATACTTTTATTGAAGACTACTTTCCAGATCGAGTTATTTTAACTGGTGGATATGCAAAGTGCCTTGAACCGATTGTTAATATGCCAGTTAAAATTATTCCTCACTTAATCCACCAAGCACTTTTTGATATTGCGGGGAGGATTCAATGAAGATTCTACTAAGCGTCTGTGGTTCAATCTCTGCTTATAAATCAATTGATATCGCCCGAGGCCTCATTAAAGAAGGTCACCAGGTTAAAGTTATTCTAAGTAAAGGAGCGGAGGAATTTGTCATTCCCCAAGTCTTTAAATATCTCGGTGTAGAAGAAGTATACAAATATAATGACGATTTTAAATACCCTGAGAAAGTAGCTGATCCTGGAACTGTTCTCCATATTGAACTTGCTAAATGGGCGGATACCTTTGCCGTCGCTCCACTTTCGGCCAATACTCTGGCAAATCTTGCAAACGGTAATGCAAATGATCTTTTAACCACTGTATTTTTAGCACTGGGTAGTGAAACAACCATTGCTTTATACCCGGCCATGAATTCTAATATGCTAACTAACGCCATGGTGGTTCATAATTTTGAAAAGCTAAAAAATATTTTCCCCAATCTTTTAATCCTACCTACTGAGCGAGGAGAGCTGGCCTGTGGCGATACAGGGCCTGGTAAGCTTCCCCATGTAGAAAAAATTGTGGCAACCCTACCCTATTTAAATACAAAAAATAGTGGCAAAAATATTCTAATTACCACAGGGCCTACTATGGCCCCCTTAGATTCCGTAAGATTTTTAACTAATTCCTCATCAGGAATCACTGGTTTTCACCTGGCCCTAGAAGCTCTTTCAAGAGGACACGTAGTAACCGTTATTGCTGGAGCGAACTCTACAAATAAGCTGGACTATCTTAAAGATCTACCTAAGCTCACTTTTGAAAAGGTGAATACTACTCTTGAGATGAAAGAGTGTGTTTTAAAACATTTTCCAAATTGCAGTGTCTATATATCTGCTGCTGCCATCACTGATATTGAATTTAATGCTGGAAATGAAAAGCTGAAAAAGTCAGACCTTATGGACTCCTTGCCTATTAAAACTTCTCCCGATGTACTAAAAGCTGTCATGAAAATAAGAGATGGACAAAAATTTGTAGGTTTTGCTGCTGAAGTAAACCTTAGCGAAGAGGTCTTAAGAGAAAAGTGGGAACGAAAACCGGTTGAGCTGTTAATTGGTACCGAAGTAAATAATGGACTGGTTAATAAAGAAGAGATCAAAGGTTTTAAAAAATTAGATGCAAATTATAAATTCTTAAAAAATGGAAAAATAAGCTTTGAAGGAACTTTGACTAAAATAGAGCTGGCAAAAAATATAATGGATGAAATCTTATGATTGAAATTTTAAGAAGCACTAAACAATTTGATATTTTTAGAAAAAACCTTGATAAGAAAACGATTGGTTTTGTTCCAACCCTTGGGAATTTACATAGGGGCCATATCTCTTTAGTTAAAGAAAGCCTTCGAAATAACGATATTACGATTGTCTCTATCTTTGTAAACCCCAAACAGTTTGGCCCAAATGAGGACTATGAAAAATATCCTCGGACCCTTGGAGATGATACCAATAAACTAAAAGAACTCTACCGGTCTGAAGATTTAATTGGTACTGACAAACAAATCGCCATCTTTGCCCCTGAATCTATAGATGAAATTTATCCCGATAATTTTTCAGTAAATATCTCTCTTCCAGAGCTCTCAAATAAACTATGTGGGCTGAACCGCCCTGGACACTTTGATGGAGTGTCAACTGTCGTCTACTCCTTATTTTCTATTGTCAGACCTAATAAGGCCTACTTTGGACAAAAAGATTTTCAGCAATACCTAATTATCAAAAAGATGATTGAAGATATGCGACTTGATGTGCAAATTGTTCCAATGCCTATTAAGCGTGAAGTTGATGGGCTGGCCTTTTCAAGTAGAAATCAATACCTCTCTAAAGAAGAGAGGGCCGATGCGCTCATCCTTACACGCACTCTAGGTGAGATTAAAAATGTGGTTAAAAACACTATATGGAGTGAAGCTAAACCGGCAATTGACCAGATCATCAATGAGTCCCTAAAAGATACAAGATGGGATTATTTAACTTATTTAGATTCAAAGAATCTTGAAAATCCGGTAGAAAAAACTTATATGTTGGGTCTATTTGGAGCTTTTAAACTCGGTGATACAAGACTTATAGATAATAAGCTCGTAGAAATAAAATATGCTTGATAACGAATTTCACATTTACCGTGAGGCCAAGGCAACGCTTGTTTCCATTGTCTCCCCCAAGTTTGAATTCCATAAGGATATTAAAGAAACTGAGCGGTCCATGAGTGAATTACATGAACTTCTTAGAACCCTAGAAATTGAAACTGGCTCAGAACATATTCAAAATAGAAAAACGGTTGATCCCGCCACCATTATTGGCTCAGGAAAACTTAAAGAAATTTCTGAGGTGGCCAAGGCAGAAAAATCTACCCTTTTAGTCTTTGACTGCGAGTTAACCTCCAGCCAAATTAGAAATATTAAAAAGATCTCCGGACTATCAGTTATAGACCGATGTCATGTCATTTTAGAGATATTTGCCAAGCATGCCAGAACTAAAGAGGCCAAGCTACAAATTGAAATTTCCCGTCTGCAATACATCCTCCCAAGACTTTCTGGTTTTTGGACCCACCTAGGAAGACAACGAGGTGGTGTTGGTGTAATGGGTGGTGAAGGTGAGCAACAAATTGAACTCGATAGACGAATTATCCGCGAGCGGATTGAGCGTTTTAAAACAGAGCTTAAAAATCTCGTTAAATCTCGCCAAGAGCAGAGTAAAAAGAGAAAAAACAAAGCTGTAACCGCAGCACTTGTTGGTTATACCAACGCGGGAAAATCATCCATTATGAATCGGCTTTGTAGAGTCAATATTCTAGAAGAAAATAAATTATTTGCTACTCTAGATTCTACATACCGGATGCTAAATCCAGATACTAAACCACCCATGATTTTAATCGATACCGTTGGTTTCATCTCCAATCTTCCCGCCATGCTGGTTGAAGGATTTAAAACTACACTGGAATCTGCCATTGAAGCTGATCTATTAATCATCGTCTGTGATATCTCAGATCCCCATATGGACAAACATCTTGAAGTCACTCACAAGGTATTAAATGATCTTGGCATTGATGAAAAAGATCATATTATCGTCTTTAATAAAAAAGATTTGGCCTGTGATGAATTGAGAAAAAAAATAATTCTTAGAACTCATCCTAGGAGTTTTTTGGTCTCTTCTTTTGATGAGGAAGATATTGAGGGACTTAGAAAGTACGTCATTGAATACTTTCTAGAGCAACAAGAGAAATACGACCTCTTTGTTCCTTATGAAAAAGGTGAAATTCATTCCAAGGTTTCTTCAAATACCAACATTATCACAAGGTCTACTCATGAAAAGGGTATCTACTATAAGATTAGAGTACCCGGATTCATCTTCAAGAACCTAGGGTTAAATGATTACATTCTCTCCCCTAAAAGTGAGCTCTATCAAAAACTAAAAGATTCCGTTTTGAAGGAATAGACTAAGCCCCATAACAAGGGAGGAAGTCACAAAAGAAATAAACCATAAATAGCGTTCTATACCCATGGTACTTTTTCGGAATTTATATAAATTATTTTAATTAAATGAAATTTATGGAAAAAAAAAGGGCCTCAGAAAGAGGCCCTTGATTTAATTTTTTATTCTTCTTCGCCACCGATTTTGAAATCTTTAAGCTTGTCGGCCATAGTACTAGTTGGCGCATCTTGCTTAGTCTGGTGAAGAGAGCTTTGGGCATCTGCCTCTTTGGCGGCCTTGACTGAGAGTGCGATTTTCTTCGCATCTTTATCAAGAGAGATAACCATAGTCTTTGGTTTGTCACCTTTAGCGATAACATCACTTGGACTCTCAACTCTTTCATCTGAAAGTTCACTAATGTGAATTAAACCTTCGATTCCTGTTTCAATCTCAACGAAAGCACCAAAATCAGTTACTCTAACGACTTCACCTTCAAGGATAGTTCCAACAGGAAGTCTTTCTTCAATACGCTTCCAAGGATCTTCCTCAAGCTGTTTTATACCTAGACAGAATTTTTGATTTTCCTTATCAACAGATAGAGTCATCGCTTCAATGTCATCACCTACATTAAACTCTTCAGCTAGATTAACATTTTTACGGGCCCAAGAAACATCAGATACATGAATTAGAGCATCCACATCTTCGCCTAGGTCAACGAAAATACCAAAATCAACAACTGATTTGATCTTTCCGACAGTTTTTCTACCTACAGGGTATTTTTCAATTAAATCATCCCATGGGTTAGGTTGAAGTTGCTTAAGTCCCAGAGAGATTCTCTTGTTTTCTGTATCAACATCAATAACTTGAGCTTCAACTTTTTCACCAACAGTATAATGATTGATTGGGTTTTTGATTTTACCAGTCCAACTCATTTCACTTACGTGAATAAGCCCTTCAATACCTTCGTCAAGTTCAATGAATACACCGTAATCTTTTACAGATACGATCTCACCGTTAACTTTATCACCAGGTTTGAAGTTTTCAGAGGCCTTATCCCATGGATTCTCTTTTACTTGCTTAAGACCTAGAGAAACTCTTTCTTTTTCTTGATCATATTTAAGAATCTTAACTTCAATCTCATCACCCATACTTAAGATGTTACTTGGGTGTTTTACTCTACCCCAAGAGATATCAGTGATGTGAAGAAGACCATCGATTCCACCTAGGTCAATGAAAGCACCATAATCTGTGATATTTTTAACAATACCTTTAACGATCATACCTTCTTGAATTTGAGATAGGATTTCTGAACGTAGTTTTCCTCTTTCTTCTTGAAGAATGGCACGTCTTGAAAGAACGATGTTCCCTCTTTTCTTATTAAATTTAATTACCTTAAACTCCATAGTTTTCCCGATGTATTTATCAAGAAATCTAGTAGGTCTAAGATCAATTTGAGATCCTGGAAGGAATGCTTTAACACCAATATCAAC
Organism: Campylobacterota bacterium; assembly: GCA_003650125.1. Classification (GTDB taxonomy): domain Bacteria; phylum Bdellovibrionota; class Bacteriovoracia; order Bacteriovoracales; family Bacteriovoracaceae; genus SMWT01. The sequence continues at coordinate 28,944 of QNFX01000016.1, read as the reverse complement.
GGATAGTCCGCCTTTAACTTTGGAAATAACTGTTCCTTGAAGTGGCTCACCTGACTCACAGGCATCAGAGATTTTGTCCCAAGCTTTTAAGATCTCGGCCTTATCTTTAGATAGAACCAAGTTTCCAAGAGATGATTCAAGTTTTTCTAAATAAACTTCAATATCATCGCCTTCTTTAATTTTCAGTGTTCCATCATAGTTTTGGAACTCTCTAACAGATACCAGTCCTTCTTGTTTGTAACCGATGTCTATCATTACATAGTCAGCTCCAATTGAGATAACCTTACCCATAAAGACTTCTCCCTCTTGAAAAGATTTGGTCTTTGTGGATTCTAACATTGCAGCGAATTCTGTTTTTTCAATTGTCTCAACGTCTTCACCTACAACAACGTCATACTCCTGCATCCATTTGGCCGGGGCCACTTGTGTTTTACTCATAAAAAAAATCCTTAAATCGAAATAGATCCCGTCAAAGACGGGCTTGGTATTCTTCTACTGAAGAGATAACAAGTCACCGAGTTTAGGCATGTTGAGTCTAATAGTCAATTGTTTGAGATACATTTCGCAGCTCTTTGCGCGATGCATTGCTGAGATTTAGCTTTTTACCGGCCCTATAGTCGATTAACTCCCCTCGAATCTCGCCTATTTTGACTTTAGCAGCGAATTTTAAGAGTTTTCGGTTGGGTTCTGTGGAGTACCAAAAAAAGACTTCTCCCTTTTTCTCTTTATTTTCACCAATAGAGGTGGCCCTAATTTTATAGGCCGGATAGTTCTTGCGGTTTGCTTTCACATTTTCTTGTTTAAGCACCTCCATATTAAACATATAGGTCTTGGCCCGAGAAATTATTGGGATTGTATATTGATTGCCCGGTATCATAGGAAGACCCCGGGTAAAATAAAAAGAGGATAAAATATCCATGAAAAATTCAGGTATATAGGCCTCACGATTAAATTCTTTATTTTTGTTCTTTTTTGTCCGCTTATACCAGACAAAGGTTTTTCTTTTTTCTATATCAAATAATTGAAGGTCATCAACTTTTTGTTTAGATTCCCGCTGAAGAACCAAAAATTTTAAGGGGGTTCGAGTTTTATAATCAAGATAAGAATCAACAGAATTATCAAGAGAATAAAAATAGCTATAGTATTTTGCTGATTTCATCCGGGCAGAAAAGTGATAGGCCAGGCGATCTCCTATTTTTACCATAGGCCTAACAGACATCTTTAAATGTCCTACCGTCAGACCAAAAAAGTAAATTTTAATAATAATCTCTTCTTCTATTTTTAAATTAAGATTATATTGATCCCAAACTTTTTTGGAATTATTATCCATAGCAAGAAATTTTTCCCTAAATTCTGCTGGTATTATTACTTTTTTCTTAGCAACCTTAACTGGCATCTTCTTTTTGGGAATCACTTTATTTTTTTCTTTGGGAGGTTCTACCGTTTTGAATTTATCGGCGATGGATTTATTCAGCTTGATATTATCTAGGGGATCATACTCTTCTTGTTCTCCAAATATTGTTTTTACTGAGCTAGAACACCCCGTAAGGACAAAAAGGATCAAGACTAAAAAAGGTTTTATCATAAAATCTTTTGGATTATTTTTTTAAATTCATTCTCCCCACTTAAAAAGTTAATGTCTATACCTAAAAAGTAAATGGCCAGATCATCAGTTACATCTCTAAGCCGCATGAAGTCCTTTTCAGTGGTAAGAATTATACTATCTTTACTATCGGCCTCTTTTAAAAGAGCTTTTATTTCCTTTTCTTTAAAATAATAATGGTCAGGATATGAAACCCTCTTGACCACATTGGCCCCAAGAGATTCGACCAGAGAAAAGAAGGAATAAGGTGAAGCTATCCCTGAAAGCAATATGACATTTTTTCCTTCAAGATCACTGGTTCCCATCACCTTTTCAAAAGCACTATTGTATATACCTGTTGGAACTAGTCCCGTCTTAGCAACCACTACTCCTGTATTTAAATAAGGAGTTATTAAATCTTCTAGGGCCGATATTGTGCTGGGCGGCACCTGATCACATTTTCCAATTAAAACAACATCTGCATCTCTAAGAGAGCTTAATCCTTCTCTTAAGTAACCCAAAGGGGCCACCTTATATTTTTTCAGATCCATAGTGGCATCAAAAAGAATAAGATTTAAATCTCTTTTAATTTTTAAATGTTGATGGCCATCATCGAGAAGAATAACATCTGGACTTACTTGCTCATAATAAAATGCCAAGTTCTGTGAGCGGTTTTTTCCAACAATTATATTTGCTTTTGAGGCCTTGCGAGAAATCAAGACTGCCTCATCACCAAAGTCTTTTGAGTCCACGTTGGTGAATTCACCACTTTTAATAATCCCCCCCTTCTTCTCCATCTTTCCCCGATAGCCTCTCATTAAGATAAGCGGAGATAATTTTTGATGGGAAAAATAGTTGGCAAGCCAGATGGTTAGAGGAGTTTTTCCGGTGCCACCAAAACTTAAATTCCCAACAGATATGATGGGGACACGAAATGAATTAGAGGAAAAAAGGTCAATCTTATAACCAAGACGGCGAAGTCTATAGACTGATTTCCAGACATAAGAAAAAGGGCCTAAAAAGAATGTAACAATGCTATTTTTCATCTTCTGTTAGCACTCCGGCCATATAAGAGGCGACATCAATTGATTCACCCTGTAGCAAGCTCTTGGTTTTCGCCAAGGTTTCTTTTATTTTTTCATATTCCAAATCATCTGTTAACCATCTTCTTAAATTAAGGCCCATGTTATAGCTTGTGGCCCTATCTTGCATTAATTCAGGATAAACCTGCTTTTGATGAACTATATTGGCCAGAGAAATGGGACCTTTATAGTCAATAAACTGATAAAAAATGAATTCATTTAAAAGTGATCCCTTATAGGCAACTACCGTGGGCACCTCAAAAAGGGCACAGGCCAAGGTCACAGTCCCACTGGCCCCAAAGGCAAAATCAGCTTCGGTTAAGGCCTTTGTTAATTCTTCATTAGAGTATATTTTATCAATAAAACTAGCATAAGGTTTGATTAGGTCTTTATTGATATTGGAAGATAGAACTAAAGAAACCTTTAAGGGGAAATCTTTTTTAAGTTCTTTCAGCGAACCTATAAACTCCGGCAATAGTTCTGCTACTTCAAAATTTCTACTACCAGGTAATAAGAGGAGGTTTACTTCCTTTTTAAGCTCCGAAAAATTTTTATTTTTAATATGGGGGAGATCTTTTTCAAATTTTGTAAGCAAAGGATGGTTGATTGCCACAACTTTACTCACTCCCCTATCATTAAACCATTTTTTCTCAAAAGGAATGATCGTAAATAAAGTATGAACTGTCTTTTGTAAAACTCCCGCCCTCTTTGCTTTCCAGGCCCAGGCCTGAGGAGCAACATAGTAAAGAACTCGTACACCTTGTTTTTTAAGTCTTCGGGCCAGTCTTAAATTAAAATCTTGAAAGTCTATAAGGATAGCTGTTTTTGTTTTTCGTTCAATGGCCTTTCGTTCAATATACTTTAATGCCTTTAGATAAAAAGGAATCTTTTTGATAACTTCACTAATTCCCCAGCTAGAAAAATCTTTTAGATGATATTCAATGTCCATCTGAGTGGCCAATTCATCGCCACCGACACCCCAAAAATCAACATCAGGGCATTTTCTTTTAAGCTCCTTAATAAAGGTCAGAGCATGTTCTTCACCTGACTTTTCACCAGCGATTATAAGACAGTTCTCTCTCATAGACTTTCCAGAACTTCACCTACAAGTTTTACCGCCATTACTCCATCTTTTAGAGTAACGGGGACTTTAGATCCTGTTAAAATTGCCTGATAAAAGCTCTCCTGCTCTAAGAGTAGATGATCTCTTTTATTATATTTAATTACTTCGACTTTACCGCTTTTGTTAGCATGCTTAATCTCATTATTTAAAAGGTCAATTACGATAGTGCCTTTATCATTGGTGAGTTCAAAAGTTCTTACTTCCTCAATATGATTTCTACTTGAAGTTATCGTTGCGACTCTCCCGGATTTAAATCCCAGTCTAGTTTTCACATAATCAAAATTATCCGTTAAAATTTTGTAACCATTTGAAGTGATTGTTTCAGGATACTCCCCAAAAAGATGCAGTAAAATATCAAGATCATGAACCATTAAATCATTAACCACATCAACATCCGTGGCCCGACCTTTAAAAGCGCCAAGTCGATTAATCGTTACAACTCCAGGGGTATCAAATATTTCTTTAAATTCATCGACCATCTCCCAAGATTGATGGAAACGTTCACTATGGCCTACTTGAAAAATCAAACCTTTATCTTTAGCTAGATTTTCAATTTCTAGCGCCTCTTCATATGTTGGGGTAAGAGGTTTCTCACAAAATACATGTTTATTTTTTTTAAGCAGCTCTTTGATTACTGAGCTATGAGTAGACGTTGGAGTCACGACAATTGCAGCATCAACAAGATCAATTATATCACTTAAATCAGGAGTGATCGTGATACCCGGATAGAGATTAGCGGCCTTTTCTCGGGCGCTGGGATATTTCTCTACAATAGCTGTTAGAGAGATATTCATTTCTTTTGCTAGAGAGGCGGCCTTTTCTGCGTGCCATTTTCCTAAATGGCCAAAACCTATTACTGCGACTTTTACCATATTAACCTAAAAATTAAATGGAGCGATCCCGACATCGCTTGCAACTATAAAATTACTCATTTCTTTGACAAATTCATTTTCAGAAAAATCTTTGCTCATTTCATCTTTGGCAACAAAAGATTTTGGAGAAAGATTGGAAGATTCCATCTCCCGGAAAAAATCAAGAAGTTCAGAGATAAGAGGTTTTTCAATCCCTCTTCTTTTCATCCCAATAATATTAATTCCCTTTAAACGAATACGATTTCCATAAGCTGTACAAAAAGGAGGTATATCCTTGTCAACTCCTGAACTACCCCCTAGGTATGCTCCTCTGCCAATTTTTACAAATTGAGAGATATTAGTTCCCCCACCGATGATACAACCAGAGCCAATTTTCACATGCCCGGCGATATTAACAGCATTGGTGATAATACAATTATCTTCAACCACTACATCATGACCAAGATGTACGTAGGCCATAAGGTAGTTTCCACTCCCGAGTTTAGTTATGCCATTTTCTTTTAATGTTCCTCTATGGATTGTGACACATTCTCTAATGGTATTATTATTCCCTATTTCTAAAATTGTAGGTTCTCCATTGTAAGTAAGGTCCTGAGGGCGTCCCCCTATTACACTTTGAGGAAAAAAGGTATTACCTTTACCTATTTTAGTAATCCCATCAATAGTTACATGAGAGATAAGCTCACAGTTATCTCCAAGTTCGACATCAGGTCCTACTACACAAAAAGGGCCAATCTTTACATTTTTTCCAAGTTTTGCTTTTGAATCAACAAAAGACATTGGGTGAATAACATTATCCATTAACTACTTCCTTAATCATCAAAACTCGCAAGTACTGAGGCCTCACTCATCAGATTTCCCTGATGAAAGATTTGGCAGTCATATACTGCTATCTTCTTTTTAAATTTCCGACAAATGGAAACTATATCAAGTTCCATGTCCGGAGTTATTGGTCTTCTAAATTTAGCATTTTCTACTTTCAACAGCGCCATCTTTAAATCGATATCTTTAAATGGCATGGAATATAGCTTGGTAATGGTAAAACCTGCAGTTTGTGCCATCATCTCAACTTGAATAACTCCTGGTAAAATAGGGTTACCTGGAAAGTGTCCTTTAAAGACAGGATGATCTTTATCTATATAATATTTAGTCTTTACCTCGACCCCTTCTAACTCTTTTGTATCTTTAACTAGATCACTTGGGCCTGAAATTGATTCTACAGAATCAATAAATAAAAATGGATCCCTATGAGGTAAAAAGGCCTTAACTTGCTCCTTGTCGATCAACATTCCTAACTCCTTGTTATTGATTTCCGGTTTTTAATGAATTTTTTCTAACGTGGGCAATTCCTTTGAGCCACTCCTTTAGGGGCCTTGCCGGATGTCCGGCAATTACCGAACCAGCTGCCCAGTCTTGGCTTACTAAAGCACCACCGGCCACTTGCACTCCTTTTCCAATATTTATTCCCTGGCCCATTCCGGCCTTGCCAGCAAAAAGAGCATAGTCGTCGATCGTACAGCTACCAGATATTCCTACTTGTCCACATAGAATTACTCCGCGGCCTAAAATACAATTGTGACCAATTTGTACATGATTATCTATTTTAGAACCGGCCCCGATCATAGTAGGAGAAAAAGTCCCACCATCGATGGCCGAATTAGCGCCTATCTCAACATCATCGTCTATAATAAGTCCTCCAAAATGCCATAGCTTGTGGTGGACTCCTTCAATAAAATTATAACCAAACCCATCAGTACCAAGAGTGGTTGAAGAGTGAATTCTACATCTTTTTCTAATCACAACACCGGGATAAACGGTGACAGAAGGAAAGATAACGGTGTCATCTCCAACTTTTGAGCCTGCCATAATGGAGACACCATTCATTATTGTTACATTTTTTCCTAGCACAACATTCTGTCCAATAAAGACATTTGCCGCCAATTTAGCACTGGCATCTATCTGAGCGGAATCATCCTCTCTTCCATCCACAACTAAATCCACGTTCTTAAAAGTCTCATCAAAGAAGACCTTGGATAAGAGACACATTGATTTTTCAAAATGAGAGGTGCCAAGAATGGTTGAAAACCTCTTTTTCGCATCTTCCCATATAGGATCCTGCTCTAATTTTTTAATTAGTTTTTCATCAACAATGAGTCCCATTTCAGAAAAAAGAGGATTTTTAAGATTTTGTTCTAATTTTTTCCAGTACTTGGATGAGTTGATAAAAAGAAGATGTCCTGGTTTAGAAAACTCTAATGTAGTAATTCCTCTGACTTCATCAAAGGAATTCTCATCTGAGTGAATAAAAATGCCATCATCGCAGGCCATAAGTTCTTTAATTTTCATGGATTACCCCTGAAAAATGCACTGAGGGCCTAACTTAGGCCCTCCGCATGATTTTGTAAAACTAAATGATCAGAAAAAAAAGGATATTACTTAAATTTCTTATCGTATGCCTTGATAACCTTATCAGTAAGGTCTTTTTCAGTTTTGGCATAGACGATTGGAGCGGTACTAGACTCAAAAGTCATATCTACTCCAGCATTTTTAGAGATCTCAGTAATAATACCTCTAAGCTTGTTTAAAATTGGCTTCTTGTACTTATTCTCAAGTGCCTGAATTTCTTTTTGGTAGCCCATAGTCTGCTGCTGCAATTTCATAAATCTAGTTTGAATTTCTTTTTCTTTTTTGGCCTTGGCATTGTCGTTTAAAACCATCGCCTGCTTTTTAAACTCTTCTTGTAATTTTCTAATGGCCGCTTCTTCTTTTTTAACAATCTTTTGTTTGTCATCAAATTGTTTTTTCAATTTATCTCGAACGGCCTTCCCTTCCTTGATTGAGATCAATACCCTTTGGATATCTACTTTCCCTACAACAGTAGCGCTCATAACAGTTATAGGAAGTAAAAATGCTATTATTAAAGTTAAAATTTTCATGTTCATGCTCCTTATGAATTTCAAAATAATTGTCCTATATCAAAGTGAAATTGGCCACTCTCAGTAGCTAATTTAGGCGCGATGGGGATGCCATATTCAAACCGCAAAACACCTATTGGAGAGAACCATCTTATCCCAAATCCCCAATCCTTATGAAGCATGAATTTATTTAAATCATCACCGGCCCAACCTGCATCAAAAAAGATAACCCATTTAATCCCGGCCTCTCTGGCCAGGGGATGCTCTATTTCTAAAGAAGTGTAAGTGGCGGTGTCTCCACCAATCATATAAATGGTACCAGTTTTAGGGTCTTTCCAAGGTACACCGATGGCCTCAAGAGTGTACCCTCTTAAGTTTTTTGCCCCCCCAAGAGTGAATTTTTCAGTATTAGGGATCATAGAATTTTGGATTTTACCAATATGCGTTCCATAAACTCGGGCCCTAAAGACAAAATCACCAACAAGGGGTCTATAAAATCTAAGATCTCCCTCTGCCTTGGCCCATTTTTTGTCGCCGCCAAGTCCCATGAACTCTCCAAGAAATGACAGATATAGGCCATCAGTTGGTTCAAAGAGATTGTTTCTCGCGTCGCGTACTAATGTGGTCTGAAAACCGGAAGAAAGTCCATTTTCAAGTTCAGGGTCAATCGTTGGATTGGTTACTTCCTTTAGTGTCAAGTCTTCATAGAGGTAACTGAAATAAAGTCTCGTGTAATCAAAGATGGGGTAACCAATCCGCAGGTTCCCACCTTTTTTCTTATACCGATAACTTTTACTTTGATTATCATCCTGAGAAAAAATATCAAAACCGAATACCCATTTAGTGTCTAAAAAATAAGGATCAGTAAAGTTGACGTTAAAAGAGCTAGTTTTTTTAGAGTAGTTGGCAGAAACAGCGAGATTTTGCCCTAACCCTAGAAAGTTATTTTGTGAAACTGAGCCCTGGAAGAAAAAGCCTGAGGCGGTTGAATAACCAGCACCAAGGGATATTTGTCCGGTATTTCTTTCTTTAACGGTAATCTCAACATCGATAACATCATCTCGATCCGCTCGATTTACAGTATTAAAAACAATCGCCTTAGGATCAAAATAGCCTAGACGCTGAACATTTTCTTTAGATATTCGAAGGTCAGTCCCACTAAATTTAGAACCTTCTCTGATTTTTAATTCCCGTCTAACAACCTTATCTCGAGTTTTGGTATTTCCTAAGATTTTAATCTTTCCGATATAGGCGATTTTTCCTTTTTCAAAAGAAAATTTAACATCAACCTTATTTTCACCGGGAACGATCTGTAAGTCTCTCAAGACGTTAGCAAAAGCATATCCTTCATCTTGGAATGCTTCAGTTAGTTTTATAATGTCTCGTCTTAAAAGCTCTTCTGAATATACTTCATCTTCTTTAAGTTTTATTTTTTCTCGAAGCTTAGAGTCAGAAAAAAGATCATTACCTTCAAAATAGATATTATTAATCTTAAATAAAGGCCCTTCATTTACTTTAAGAGAGATGAAAACCCATTTCTTATCTTCTGATATGGTTACCTCAGGGGATCCTAAGTTAACTTGCAGATAACCTTTAGTTTTATAGAAAAACTTTATTCTTTCGATATCGGTATTAAAGTTGAACTCTTTAAAACTTCCTGACCCAGTGAGAAAAGAAAATAGCGACTCTTCACGAGTCTCCATAATGGCCTTTAGTTCATTATCCGAAAAGGCCACATTCCCCAGGAATTCAATTCTTTTGACACGAATCTTATCAAATTCATCAATTTGAAAAATTAGTTCAACATTATCTTTAGAAACTTGGACTAATTGATAATTTACTGCAGCTAGGAAATAGCCCTTTTCTTCATAGAATTTTTGAAGGGCACCTAGATCTCTTTTGATCCGGTTAACATCTAAAATAGAAAAGTCTTTAGTTTTAATTTGCTCTAATAATTCATCATCATCTAGGTCAAAATTTCCATCGATAGAAATTTTAGTAACAATTGGTCTTTCTTTAACGACAAAAATTAAAACATTTTTGCCTTTAATAACCTGCTGCTGTGCTTCGATAAAATCAAAATATTTTAGGCCGTAGATAGTTTTTAGATCTTCTTGGAGCAGATAGTTATCAAGCTCTATTCCGGGCCTAGAACCTATTTTTTCTAGAATGGCCTCTTTCTCGACCCTTTTTAGGCCCTTTATCTGCACTTCATCAATTTTAAATAGACTTTTACGGGGACCTATATCATCGGCAGCAAATCCAAAAAAGGAAAAAAAGAAAGGCAATAATAGAATGAATTTTAAAAATCCAAGGTTCTGGGTGGCCTTCAAATTTATAATCCTCTTCAAAGTACTTGTATGAACCTTTTAGGCGGTTCAATTTTGAGTCTAAGAACGGAAAAATCTACCAGTAAACTTATAAACTTAAAAGTAATTTAGTCATCCAAAACGCCATCTTTTAAGAAGAATTTTTGCGGAAATTGGTGAGCGACACCATCATCATGCGTCACTACGACAAGAGTGGAACCATATGTCTCTGCTAGCTCTTTAATTAAACTAATTACCTTATTTGAATTAGAAGAATCCAAATTACCTGTAGGTTCATCGCATAATAATAATTTTGGTTTTAAAGAAAGGGCACGAATTATATTTACTCTTTGCTGCTCACCTCCAGATAACTCATAGGGAAATTTTTTCAAACAATGAGTAACGCCAAGATTTTCAGCGATAGAGAGAACTTCTTTTTTAACTTTCCCTACGCGCAGCCCACCAATTCTACTGGGAAGTAAAATATTATCCAGACAATTCATGGAGGGAAGTAAAAAATGGAATTGAAAGACAAGGCCTACAGAAGTATTTCGATAACTGGCCAGTTTTTCGTCACCAAAGGAAGATAAGTCTTCACCATTAAAATAAATTTGCCCACTACTTGGACTGTCTAAACCACCAATTAGGTACAACAGAGTCGATTTCCCTGATCCTGAGGCACCTTGAATAACATAATGACTCCCTTGGTTTAGGGTCAGGGAAACATCTTTTAAGGCGTTAAACTGTCCATAACTTTTTTTAACATTTGAAAGTTCAATAAAAGAGTTCATGCAAATTCCTTTCTTAGGCCTTCTAAAATTGGTTTTTTTCTAAGTCGTGCATAACCGATAACAAATACTAACAAGAGCCAGACTAAGGCCAGGCCAAAGACCAATATATAATCATATTTCGTGAGCATAATATTTAATCTGCCTAAATGATAAATTTCCCCCGGTACCTTAAATATTGATGCATAAGTTAGGAGATAATTAAATAGTTGAACTAATAACATCGCAACTGCACAGGATAAGAACCAGACTCCAAACATAATGGTTAACCAGATTCTCAATATCTTTTTTTGGTTCAGGCCTAAAGCGCGAAGCAAAAAGATCTCCTGAGATTTCTTCTCATTTAGAAATATAATAAAGGCCATAACATTAAATACTGAAATTAAAACCACTAATTGAAAGATCAGACCAATTAATATTTTTTCTATTTGAACCGCTTCTAGAAGTGAGCCAAATTCATGCCAAAAGGTTTTCACTCTAAAGCGGCCACCTAATTTCTCACTCAGATCAAATCTTGCTTCCTCAAGGTCTTTTCCTGGGATATTTAAGGTTACAACATTTACTCTGTCTCTAATATTTATCAATTTTTGTAAGAGGCCCTTACTAATATAAACAATACGTAAATCCTTCTCATAAATCCCATGAGAAAAGACTAGTCCTACCTTGAAATTTTTTAAATCCGGCAGACCTTTTACTTCCCTGTTTCCCTTAGATAGGGCGAGTGTTAAAACATCTCCAACTTTTAGCCCTAAGCTCTTGGACAGTTGTATCCCTATCGCCACTTCCCCCCTCTTTAGATTAATTTTTTGATTAGTAACTTTTTCAAATGTAGCGGGGTCTATACCTTTTACCAGTACTCCTTTTGAAATCTCTTCATTTACTACAAAGCCTTCCGTTTGCAAAAGACTAGTATATTCATGGTCTCCAATTATATCTTTAATGGTTTTATCTAATTTAAAAGGGCCTTTGGATGAATAAAAATAAAGATCTCCAATCGACTGCTTTAATCCTTTTTTAAGAGAATGTTCAAAGCCATCCATTATGCCAATCGTGGCCAAGATAACTGATATGGAAAAGGCCAATCCGGCCACAACTCCGATAATAAATCTCTTAATAGATTTTTCAGCAAAAAATATGGCAAAGATTGATTTAAACATTAATTAACTTTCCACCTTAAATAGGCCTCCATAAAAGGATCTAAATCTCCATCTAAGACCTTGTCTGGATTTCCTATCTCATGACCTGTTCTGTGATCTTTAACCATTTTATAAGGATGAAGAACATAAGATCTAATTTGTGCTCCCCAACCAATCTCTGACTTTGAATCTTCAACCTTTTGACTTTCTTTTTTCTTTTTTTCCATTTCGTAGTCATAAAGACGGGATCTTAAGACTTTAAAGGCCTGGGCCTTATTTTGCACTTGGGATCTTTCATTTTGGCAAGTTACTACAATACCTGTTGGCATATGAGTAATCCGTACTGCCGAGTCAGTTGTATTAACCGACTGTCCGCCCGCTCCACCGGAACGAAAGACATCAATTCTTATATCTTTATCCTCAACATTAATTTCAATACTGTCATCAATTTCTGGTGAGACAAATATTGAGGCAAAACTGGTATGTCTCCTAGCGGCAGAATCAAAGGGTGAAATGCGAACTAATCGATGAACCCCGGTCTCTGATTTTAAAAATCCATAAGCGAAGTTTCCTTCAATAAATAAAGTAGAAGATTTAATTCCGGCTCCATCTCCGGCCTGGTAATCTATCTGGGAAACTTTAAATTTTTTTGATTCGGCCCATCTTACAATCATCCGGTATAACATTTCCGCCCAATCATAGGACTCCGTTCCTCCGGCCCCAGCATTAATGGATACTATGGCATTATTGGGATCGAGTTCACCTGAAAGCAATAACCTTTTTTCTGTTTTTTTATATTGTTCTACTAATTTTTCATAAACTAGAAATGATTCGCTAGCAGATGCTTCGTCCCCTTCTTCCGCAAATTCGATTAAGGTTACCCAATCATCATACAACTCTTGCAAGGAGAAAAAGTTATCAAGACTATCTTGTAAAATGGATTTTTCTTTTTGAATTTTTGTGGCCTGATCGGTATCTGACCAAAAGTTTTCCATGGCCTCCATAGAGGTCATATCTGCTACTTTTTCTTGTTTCTTCTCAATTTCAAAGTGACCTCCTGAGCAGGTCTAATTTTTCAAATAATTCTTTTTTCTGATTTTTATTTTCATTGAATTTAATTTTTAATGATTCTTCCATTTTTTTAGCCTAATTTAAAAAGGTTTTCTTTACCAGCTTTTCTTCTAGCGTAAACATCAGCTTTTCTTCTTTCTCCGATATCTCATGGTCATACCCATACAAATGAAGCAGGCCATGAATAAATAAATGAACTATTTCTTCCTCTAGGGAAATCTTAAATTCTTCTGCCTGGGCCTTTGCTACATCTTTACAAATAAATATATCTCCCAAATTAATTAAACCCTGCGGCACAAGTTTTTTATTCCTAAGGGAAGGAAAAACGGGAAAAGAGAGAACATCGGTTTTTTTGTCCTTATTTCGGTAGGTTTTGTTTAAAGATCTGATCTTTTTTGTACCACAAAAAACAAGGGATACTTCTGCTTGGGGATAATCCAAGACCTTCTCAAAGGCCTTTAAGCTCCCCTTCAAATAGGACATTAGTCGCTTTTTACCCAAAAGAGTATGGGATCTCCCTGTATCCTTGATATATAGTTGAATTTTTGAGGTGTTTATTTTTCTTTCCATTGTCGCTATAAGTAATATAGGAGCTTAGATATGACAAATCCAGAATATAAAAGATTAAAAGAAGTAATTGAAATGCTACGCCATCCAGAAAAAGGCTGTCCTTGGGATCTTAAACAGACTCATGAAAGCCTTTTAAAATACCTTCTGGAAGAGTCCTATGAGTTTATCAATGCTGTTGAAAACAAAGATTATGACCATATGAAAGAAGAACTTGGTGATATTTTGCTGCAAATCCTTTTACATGCGGGCATTGCCGGGGAAAACGGTAATTTTGATATGGAATCGGTCTGTGCCACCTTAGCTGATAAAATGGTTCATCGTCACCCTCATGTTTTTAAAGCAGGTGAAGGCAAGGCTTCCGTGGAAGAAGTTCTCACTAATTGGGATAAATTAAAAGAAGAAGAAAAAGGGAAAAAAGAGCGAGAAATCGATGATTCTTATCTTATGTTCCCTCCACTCCATAGTGCTTTTAAAATTGGAAAAAAGACCCAAAAAATAGGCTTTGATTGGGATGATCCGGTTCAAGTTACTTATAAAGTTGAAGAAGAGTGGCAAGAGCTTAAAGAAGAGTTGCTACCATCTGCAGTAAATAAGGCCCGAGTTGAAGAAGAGTTTGGAGATTTTTTATTCTCCATTGTACAACTTGGGAGACACCTTGATATTGACTCTGAAAAGGCCCTTCGCGCCGCCAATAGAAAATTTATCAAGCGATTTAATCAGATGGAAGATTTGATGAAAGACGCTGGTCAAAAGTTTCTTGAAATGAATCAAAAGCAAATGGATATTTACTGGGATCAGGCCAAGAAATTGGAGAAAGAGGGTGTTTAAAATTAAGCCAGACTTTATTCGCCTAAATGAAACAAATCGATTGTATAAGATTTCTAAACCTCTAATAGGCCTCACCGGCGGAGTGGCCACGGGAAAATCGACCGTAACTCACAAGCTCATCCAGATGGGTTTCCCTATTATTAATGCTGATAAATTGGTGCATCAGATTTATGCCAAAGAATCTTCTTTGGAGTTTATAAAAGACCATTTCCCTTCCGCTATAACCGGAGCAAAAATAAACTTTCCTACTTTAAGAAAAATTTTTTTTGATAATACTAATGCTCAGAAAAAAATTGAAAATTTTATCTACGCCCAGCTAGAAAATGAATTCCTAAAAAAGGCTGAAGAGCTTAACCAGCATAATTTTTTAATTTATGATGTGCCTCTACTCTTTGAAAAAGGCCTTAACCAACTGGTTGATCAATCCATTTGTGTCTACACTGATCAAAATACTCAGATCGCCCGCATGATTAAAAGGGATAACATTGACGAGACCTTGGCGCATAAAATGATTAAGGCACAAATTGATATTGAAAGAAAAAGAGATCTCTCCGATTGGGTCATTGAAAATAATACGTCCCTAGCAGACTTAGATGGTCAACTTGACCGCTTTTTAGGACATTATTTTACGAAATAGATTGGTGTTCAAATAGGCCTTCAGTTTTTTTCGTTACTGATTCCATCTCTTTTTGAAATTCATAAAAATCTCTTATGGCCTTCACTAGACGATCATCCCCATCACTCATTTTTCCTACTAAATTAGAAAAGTTAGAGGAGACCTTATTTAGAGAGTTTTTAATTCCCAAGATGCTCTCTTTGAAGTTATTGAGCCCTTCTAGATTATGTCCCTTTAAAGTTATTTCTAGTTTTGAGGTGACGACATCGATACCAATCATCAAATGGTTGAATCCATCTATTTTGTTATCTCTATTTTCTTGTAATTCTTTTATGAAAGGTCTTAGCTCTAACAATTTCCCTAAGACTTTCCTATTCTCATTAACAACACCATTACTTTCTTCCATGCTGGTATACATGGCCTCTGTTTTTTTCAAAAAATCTTTTAACAGATGCAGGAGTTCTCCTACTTGATTTTCCACTACACCTCTATTTTCGACATTATTAATTAGATTCTTTTTTATTTCTGTAATTTTTTTAAATCCTTTTGATTGTATTTGAGAATTTTCCTTAACTAAAGTTTTCAAGTCCTCTTTAATTTTAATTTCATCATGAAGATTTATTTCAACATTTTGCACCTCATTTAAAAGCTCATCTCTTTGATATCCGATATTTTGATCTAAGGTCTGAAATTTGGAAAAAAGCCCATCTATACTGGCCACGTTAAAATCTTTTTCAATAGATTTTAGTAATTTCCCGTTAAATCTATTTGAGGCCAAGGCATCTAACGATCTATTGATAGGCCCGACTATTGATTTAGTCTGCTGTACCAACGTTTCTTGCAAGGATCTCAAAGGATAGAAAAATATCATGATATGCTTATTATCACCTTCCCCATTAGGCGCCACATACATTTCATAGGGAATAGAGTCTGGATTTGCTTTTGACTTCACCTGAATTTGATAAATCCCTGCTAGGTTTTTATTTAGAGCAATTAAAACTGGGTCATCTTCGCCTAAATTAGTAAATGACTGTAAAAAATCCCAAGTCATATTTTTATTTTCAACATCAATTCCCCACTCCTTATAAAATAAGTTATTAGACCAAACTAAAAGAAGGTTAGAGTCGAGTAATATTGCTGGAAATGGAAGTGTTTCTTGAAATACTAGTCCTAAATTTATTCTTTTTTCCAAATAAACTTGAACTTTATTTAATTCTTCATTGAACTCATTTGAAAGGTCTTTAACTGGACCTTTCTTGTGATAGATTAATTTCTCTTTAATAAAGTTCAGTAAATAATTTTCAAGATGAGCATGATCCTTTTTTAAACTTATGCGATTTATCCAAATACCTAGTATCCAAAAGAGAAAAAGTAGAATCACCATCAAACCAAGAGAGCCAAAAAGATATTTAATCCGCCCCTGGTACTGAATTTTATTATAAGAAATACTTATCCTTAAGTCCTTCATCCATATTTTGAAATTGCCACTCAAGACTCCAACTATTTTCTTTAGATCATTTTGTTTTTTAAGATAGGTTGAAAGCATCTTTATTTCAGTTTTAAACTTAGAAATCTTTGAATAAATAAGCTCTTTTAAAGCTGGCTTTAATTTAGAACTGCCTGTGACTGCAACCATCTTATCAAGTTGTTTTTTTGTATTAGCAAGAAGATGAGGGATTTTCTTTAGTGTCATTGAACTTCTTTTTTTTGGAAAAGTTCGCGCCAGGAGTCTTCTAGTTATCCTCGTTAAGGTCTTCCAATTATTTTCAATTACAAAACTCTGTAGGTCCAACATCTTCCTCTCAAGTACCATTAAAACAGATGAGAGCTCAGGGAGAGAGAGAAGTTTATTTAAAATTCTACTGCTATCTTTTATATTTTTTTGAAGGGCGTAATATTTAGGACTTTCAGTGGTTAATCCCGCAATATATGCCGTATCGGACTCGAGGTTTTCAATAGTTTTGACTGCACTTCTTATTTTATTTTGCTCTAGAAGAACTCGTAAAGTTCTTACATCATTTCTTTTTTGCAAATTTAAGGCAGTAATATCTGCTTCAAAAATTGATGTTACATTTTCAAAATTTAAAAATCCCTTCGACCAAAAAAATAAGATGCTAATACCTAAAGAAATGGTCAGTAATAGCAAAATGGTAGAGTGATAAATACCATTAAATTTAAATCTTTGCAGCTTCATATTTAATCCGATGGGAAAATAGTTAATTAGTTAATATTATTATTTAACGGGGTGAAAAAGAAAGTTAAATGAAGCTGAGTGATTTAATAGGTCTTTAGACGGTATCCGTTTCTGCCAAACATTTAAGCTTGGCCTTTAATTTCATAATCGCCTGAGTATGAAGTTGAGAGACTCTAGATTCAGTTACATTTAGAACCTGGCCAATTTCTTTTAAGTTAAGATCTTCATAATAATAAAGAGATAGAACCAATCTTTGTTTTTCTGGCAAAGTTCTAATCCCATCTTTGATCTTTTCCTGAGCATTTTTAAAATTTGCGGCAGAAAACGGATTAGTGGAACGACTATGTTCCATCACTCCGGCGAGCAGTTTTTTATCACCTCTATTAAAAGAGGCAGCATCATCAATATTTAAAAGTGAAATAGATTTTGCCTTATTCACGAGATCATAAAATTCATCTTGAGTTACCTCAAGCTCTTCACACATCTCTTCATCCGTCGCGGGACGACCATTTTGTGATTCCAGCTTACGATAGGCCCTATCAACTAATTTGGCCTTTTCACGAATAGACCTGGGAACCCAATCCTGGGCCCGAAGCTCATCTAATATAGCTCCCCTAACTCTAAACTCAGCATAGGTTTTAAATTTATTGTCTCGGGTTGGATCAAATTTCTTAATAGCATCCATAAGCCCTATAACTCCACAAGATATCAGATCATCTAACTCAATATTAGAGGGGAGACGGGCGGCAATTTTTTGCGCTATATATTTTATCAGAGGAGCATACTCAATTATTATTTGATCCTTTACCTTAGGATCTAGAGTACAACGGTAGTCTTTTAGATTTTTTAACTTCTTAGATAGAGAGGACATTTGCACTCCTTGCGTATTTTTAAGGTCTTATGAGTTCTTCCTTAACTCGACCTTCCCTTATATTATTTTCGGTAAATTTCTTTAAAATCTTACTTAAATTTTTATGTATATCTGAATTGCTATCTTGCAATAGTCTATCAAATTTATCCAGATTTTTAGTTTCTTTATGAATCCATCCTAAAACATTTAACTTAAGGTCTAGAAAATTCTTAGTCGTGTTGCTTAATACCTGAATAATTCTCTTATATTGCGTAAATGAGCTCATCATATTTAATAAAATATGATTTTCTCTAATACCAAAATTATTTTTTAAAATTTTCATTAAGGAATAAGCATCTGTAAGAGAAGATTTGTCAGGATTTAAAATGATAAATCGATAGTCACTATAAGCATTTAGGGTAAGAATTTCCTTACTGAGTCCTGCCGGGCAGTCTAAAATGATGAAATCATATTCATCTTCTTTTTCTAGTAATAAATCTATGAGGAATTTTTCTAGTTTAAATTTACCACTAAAAATATCCATATTACCGCTACACCCTGGTAATAGATGAAAATTTCCCTGCTTAAATATACATTCTTCAAAAGATATCTCTTTCAAGATCAATTTTGCGAAATTATCATTTATGGGAATTCCTAATTTGATTGAGGTATTTGATAGATTATAATCGCAATCAACCAATAAGACCTTATGACCCCATTCTGATAATATCTTAGACATTTTTATGGCAATAGAACTTTTCCCCACTCCGCCTTTTCCACTAGCAACAGAAATAGTGAAAGTTCTATTTAATTTTCTTTTACTATCTTGAAATTTATTCTGCGCTAAAAGCCAATCCCTGGCCATTTTCTCTGACATCCTATCTCCCATCTAAATCAATTTTTAAATTTAAAAAGTCCCGCCAGTATTCGCTCTGGAGAAGCTGCTTCAATATCATCAGGAATTAACTCGCCAGTTCCAAAAAATTTAAAAGGAATGTCTGGAAAATTAATGGCCAAATTAAAAAGTGAACCAAAGCTTAAACAAAGGTCTAGATGAGCAATAGTAATTCCATCCATAAAATCCTTATATCTAGTTAAAATTTTTCTATTATAGGCCTCAGCATGAATAGAAGAGAGATTTACCAACACCTCAAAGTTTGGAAAAAGTCTTTTTAAGGCCTCAATTACTTTTTTTGAATCATTAAGTTCATGCGCCTCAACTTTGTAATCAATAAAAATAGGTCTTTCTTCCTCTAATCCTTTTCTACATTCGGAAACAATATTAGTGATGCCGCTGGCCTGACAAACGGTGTAATCAAAAACTTCACCCGCCATAGGTTTATCATTTTTTGAGACTGAATTTTTAATAATCATAGAATTATTTTTAAGTGAGGCCAGTTTTTCAATCATTGATGTTTGTCCTGAGGAGGCCTCAGAGATCATAAGTGTAATTACCCCTTCTTTTTCTAAATTAACCTCAGAAAACTTCGGCATCTCTGTTTTTATCTCTTTAATCATTTCCCTAAGGGCAAATTCAAAAATAACATCATGAGTTTCAAGGTCATCAAAAGATAATTCAAAACTCGCTTTTTTTATAAGATTTTGGATATAGGACTCTTCAATATCAAGTCCTCTTAAATTATTTCTAAATTGAAACATCTCATCAGGGATTTTATCCTCAAGTCCCGCAATCTTTTTTTGCAGTTCGAGTATTTTAGACTCAAGTCCACTAATATCTTCAACTTTTGAAGTTGCTACTTCTGATGGGATTGAGATCTTTTTCTCTGTGCCTCCAGATAAGAATTGATCAAGGTCTGATTTTTTAGAATCGCTTTTCTCTATAGTTTTAACAGAACGATTTACTGCCATATTTCCATAGCCATCGATCGTTTTAGCAATATTACTTGAAGGTCCTTTATAGAGGCTTTCTTTTTGATTATCATTGAGAATTGTATCGACTATATTTTTATTGCCATAGTTCTTTTCTGAAATCGCCGCAGTGATTTCGAACTTCTTCTTTTTTAATTGACCGATAAGACCTTTATTAGTTTTAGTTTTAAGAATTATGGCATCAGGTCCTAATTCTCTTTTTATTTGCTTTAAGGTCTCGTCTAATGTCTCACCATAAAAATTTCTTACATGCATTTATAACCTCACTGTACCTAATGATCTTATATTTATATTTGGATTAATTTCATTGTGACTAACAACAATTAGATTTGGGATGAATTTTTCCATTAATTTTTTAAAATGGCCTCTAATTGAAGGTGAACAAAGTATTATCATCCTCTCACCTAAATCTGTCGCCTCTTCTATTTTTTCATTTATTTTTGATAAAAGGCCTTGAGTTATTTTAGGATCAAGTGAAAGTTCTGTTCCTTTTTCAGTTTGAATTAAATTCCCGGCTATCTGCTCTTCAATATTTCTATCTAAAGTATAAAGCGGAACATCTCCTTCAGGTGATTTAATTTCTTCAGTAATTGTTCTATATAACGCCTGTCTAACCATTTCAGTTAATAATTCAGGGTCTTTTTCGTTAGTTCCATGCTCTGATAAGTTTTCTAAAATGCTTCGCATGTCTCTAATTGAAACTCCTTCTCTTAATAAATTTTGTAATACTTTAAGGATTATTCCGAGAGGAAGAATATCTGGTATGAGATCAGTAACTATTTTTGGATAAGTTTCTTTAAAGTTATCCATGATACGAACTAATTCTTGTCTGCCAAAGATTTCATGTAGGTTGGATTTTAAGATCTCTGTTAAATGAGTCGCTATTATAGTGGGTAAATCTACAACCGTATAACCATTATATTGGGCATTTTCTTTTTGTTCTTCACTAATCCATACTGCATTTAGGCCAAAGACTGGCTCGACAGTATCAATACCTTCTACTTTATCAACAATATCTCCTGGATCCATAGCGAGCATATGATCGGACATAAGGTCACCCTTGGCCACTTCAATGCCTTTTATTTTCACCGAGTATTCACTTGGTTTTAGCTCTAGATTATCTCTAATCCTAATGGGAGGAACAATTACCCCCCAGTCTAGGACAAATTGTTTTCTAATATGAGATATTCGCTCCAGTAAATCACCATTTTGTTCAGCATCGACAAAATTTACCAGTCCATAGCCAACTTCTAGCTCTACTAATTCAAGATTTAACAATTCCTCTAAGTTTTCTGCTTTGGATTCTTTCTCTTCTATCTTTTTATTTTCTGCTTCTTGCTTTTCTGCTCGATTCCATTTTTGCATGGATAATCCTAACAAAATAAAAATAGTCGCAATAAAAACAAATGGTGTTGTTGGAAGTCCCGGAATCATAGCAAACACATATAAAACAAACGAAGCTATAAAAATAGATTTAGGGTGAAGCTGAAACTGTTTTGCTACTTGCTCGCCTAACGACCCTTCTTTAGTATTTCTGGTAATTAACATACCAGCAGCAGTAGAAATAACAAGTGCTGGGATTTGCGTTACCAGTCCATCCCCAATGGTTAAAAGAGTAAAAGTTTGTGTAGCGTCCTGAAAGGACATCTCATTTTGTACCATTCCCACAATAATTCCTCCAATAATATTTATTAGAGTTATAAGGATTCCGGCAATTGCATCTCCGCGAACAAATTTAGAAGCACCATCCATGGCCCCATAAAAATCTGCTTCTTGGGCCACTTCTTTTCTTCTCTCCTTGGCCTCTTCTTCATTAATAAGGCCTGCATTTAAATCCGCATCGATTGCCATTTGTTTACCTGGCATGGCATCTAAGGTAAATCTCGCAGCAACTTCAGCAACTCTACCAGCACCTTTTGTGATAACGACAAAGTTAATAATAACTAGAATGATAAAGATGATCAGACCTACGACATAATTCCCTTCAACGACAAATTCACCGAAAGACTTAATTACCTGACCTGCGGCATTGGTCCCCTCATTTCCACCTCTTAACAAAATATTTCTGGTAGAGGCGACATTTAGAGATAATCTTAAAAGGGTCGCACCTAATAAAACTGAAGGAAAAGTTGAGAATTCCAAAGGCTTTCTAGCATAGATAGACATTAATAAAATAATGATCGCCATAGTTAACGTAAAAGATAGAAATAAATCTAACATCCATGGTGGCACTGGAACAATCATCAGCACCAATATACATAAGGAACCAAGTCCTATGGCCAAGTCAGAATTTAATTTAAAACCTTTTAGGTGCGAAAAAAAATCATCCATAATTAATCCGCTATTAACGCTTTCCTTTTTCTTTTAAGTTTATAAACAAATGCAAGAACCTCTGCTACTGCACGATAGAGATCTTGAGGAACAAATTCTCCAATCTTAACTGTTTTATAGAGATTTCTCGCTAAAGTTATATTTTCTATCACTGGTATTTCATGATCTTTACCGCTCTTTCTAATCCTTAAGGCCATATGATCAGCACCTTTTGCAAGTACTTTAGGTGAAAGCATTGTCTCAGGGTCATATTTTAAGGCCACAGCATAGTGAGTCGGATTGGTAATGATAACATCGGCCTTAGGAACTTCTTGCATGATTCGTCTTTGGCTTACTTCCCTTTGAATCGCCCTAATTCGTTGTTTTATTTCTGGATTACCTTCATGTTCTTTTTGTTCACGCTTGGCCTGCTCTTTAGTTTGTTTAATCTTTTTCTGATAAGAAAACTTTTGATAGGCCAGATCAATAAGTGCTACTATGAACATCCCCATAAGAATAAAAAGGGATAAATTGATAATTAGATCTTTTCCGTATAAGACACTTTGAAATACATCAAGTTGAAGAAATCCTTTTAAAATCAAAATCTTATCTTTAAAAAACAAATAAACTATAAATAAAATAATTGAAAACTTCATCAATCCCTTAATTGCCTCAAAAATAGATTTTAAAGAAATCAGCTTCTTTAGGCCCTCAACAGGATTTAGCCTTTCAGGTTTCATCTCCAAGACTTTGGGTGCCCATAAAAAACCGATTTGGCCAACGCTTGAGAGAACCGAAATTATAATGGAAACGACAAATACTGGCGCCACACATTTAAGAGCGGTAAATAAAGTTTTACTAATTATAATTTTAACAACTTTTGGTGAGTAGGCATTATCAAAATCTAATCCATAAAGCCATGTCACATATTCTTCTAAAATTTCAAAAATGAAAATCATACCGAGAGAAATCGTAATGATATTGGCAGTTAACAGTAATACACTAGTTAACTCTTTTGATGAAGCAACCTCTCCTCGCTTTCGGAATTCCTCTATCCGATGCGAGGACGGTTCTTCCGTCTTTTCGCCAAAATCTTCATTCTCTTCGGCCAATTAAGTCTCCATCATTGTATAAATTTAAACCACTCACTCAGTGATTCTGTGTATAATCTAAAGGCCACTTGGAAAAACTCACTAGCACAGGCCCAAAAAACTAAAAGTCCTAGCCCAATATTTACGACAAAGCTAACCATTAAAACATTCATTTGCGGTACCATTCGGGCAATAATCCCTAGAACGGTCATAATTAATAAGTTGGTAAAAATTAAAGGAGAGGCCAACATTAAAGAAGATAAAAAAATTGATTTAAAAAAATCATTAAAAAATGCAGGCATAGAAATTAATTTATTTATATTTAAAATGGTAATAGAGTCAAAGGTTGCCAATATTCCCTTAAACATAGGAAAAAGTGCACCTGATGAAATAACCATCACTAGAATTGTCCATCCAATTAATTGTTCAAATGGACCAACTTGCTGGGCATGATTTGGGTCAAAATATCTCACCATTCCAAAACCTATTTGTTGGGTAATCAAGGAACCGGCCCCAACAAATAAATTCATGATAAGTTTTACTAAAAGACCAACCGTAATACCTACAAAAGCATTAAAAATCGTTAGTATCCAAAAACTATTCTCACCAACATAAGTGATATCACGAACAATTCCTGCTGAAATTCCTGGAAAGAAGGTATAGGTTATAATCAAACAGGTCAAAACTTTAACCATGGTAGGAATAGCAACATTATCAAATAATGGAATCTGCATGAGGATTGCTAAAAATCTGGTAAAGGCAAACCAAAATGCAAGCATCAGATTGTAATCAATTATTTGTATATTGATCATCTACCGACCACCAACCTTTGGTATGGTTAAAAACACTTCCTTGGTATAATTTGTTAAGGTATCTGACATCCATGGCGAAAATATCATTAAGGCCCCTACTATAACTAAAATTTTTGGAATAAAAGAAAGCGTCTGCTCATTAATTTGAGTTACCGCTTGGAAAATTGAAACAAGAATACCCACCAACAACGCTCCAATTAACATCGGAGAAGCTATCATCAAGGCGACTTTAATACCCTGTTGAGCAATATCACTTGCAAATTCACTACCCATAAAAACTCCTTCTTTTAACTAAAAGATCTTAAAATAGATCCTGTTATCAAATGCCAACCATCAACTAAAACAAAAAGTAATAATTTAAAAGGCAGGGATACCACCACTGGTGGCAACATCATCATCCCCATGGCCATTAAAACGGATGCAATAACCATGTCTAGGATTAGAAAGGGTATATAAAGTAAAAACCCAATCTGAAATGCTGTTTTTAGTTCTGAGATAATAAAAGCAGGAATTAAGAAATGAATAGGAACATCATCAATTGTGTTAGGAGCAGCTTTGCTGGTAATGTCATAAAAAAGGGCAATGTCATCCTTTCTTACTTGTTTATTCATGAATTTTCTAAAGCTAAGCTCAATAGACTCTAACGCCTTGGTAGTAGTAATAGTTTTATCCATATAGGGAACAATGGCGTTATTGTAAATGTCTTTTCCTGTTGGCTGCATGACAAAGATTGATAAAAAAAGAGAGAATCCTATAATCAGCTGATTTGGCGGTAGATTTTGAGTACCTATCGCCTGTCTCATAAAAGATAAGACAACGACAATTCTAGTAAAGCAGGTACATAGTATTAAAATGGCAGGGGCCATTGTTAAAACTGTAAAAAGCAGCAATACCTCAATGGTATCTACTAAGTTTAAACCTTTCCCAAAGTTCAAAGAAAGTCCCGGCAGCCCAACTCCAGAACTTTGAGAGAAAACCTCATAAGGAATAATTAAAATAAGGAGAAACAATAATCTTTTAAACATCATTTGCCTGCTGGAAAGATTTAAGATTTTGTAATTTCTTTTTTATTTGATCTGACATCTTTTCTTTTTCGCCAGCTTCATCCAAGGAGCTTTCATCATCTTCTTTTAACTTAAATCCCTTGCCTAAACCTGCTTCTTTTTCAAGAGTTGTATCGAAGTTTTTACCAGAGATATGGACTTCACCTTTTTTCATTAAATCCGTACTCCCTTCTACCTCAGTCAAAAAATTAATTCCTGTTTCTGATGAACCAAGTAACAATACTTGGTTATGGGCCTTTACAAGCAAAAGACTTTTTTTAGGTCCGAGATAAGTTGTGCTTAGAACTTCAACTGGCTTCATTTTATTTAAAAGTCCCAGCTTTCCTTTTTTAAGCATTCCCTTCTTAAATAAGGCCACAATGCCAAAAAACATTGCCAAAACTACGACTAAAAAAAGTCCAAACTTGCCAACATAAGGCATCAGTGAAAATTCGCTCCCGGCCTTTTGAATGGCCGATAAAGACATTTTAACTTCATCTTTTTTTGTGGCCGGGCCAGTTTCCGTTAATAGCTTTTTTAAATATTCCTCATCTAACGCTGTCGCCTTCTTATCTATTTTAGCAATCGGTCTTAACGTTTCCTTTAAGGGGAATTTAAGCATTATATATTTTTTCTTTTTAACTACCGTATACTTATTTGCCATATCAGCAGTGGAGAAAGGAAATAAGACTCTAAATCTCGTAGTGTCCTTATCGTATTGATACAACATCATTTTGGTATCAATACGTGGTTCTCCCATCGAGACTCTTTTTTCAATCCTAGGCCAAACTTGTGCACCAGTAATTTCTAACTGAAGCATATTTTTTTTGACGGTAAAAATGGGTTTCGTTTTTAAATTCCCGCTAAATCTAATTTTTATGATTCCGTATTCTTTGCCTTGTTGAAACTCAAAATCCTTAAGCTTCACTTTCGCATCAACACAAAAAGGGAGTAAAAACAATAAATAAACTAAATGCAAACGCTTCATAATCTTCCTTATTTCAAAGATTCTATTCTTTCCACCGGACTTATAATTTCAGAAATCCGTACACCAAACTTTTCATTCACGACAACAACTTCACCTTTTGCCACCAGTTTTCCATTTACATAAATGTCCAAAGGATCACCTGCTGCCTTATCTAACTCAACAATGGAACCTTGCCCATAAAGCAGAAGTTCTTTTATTAAGACTGAAGATCTTCCAAGTTCAACCGTAACCTCAAGAGGAATATCTAGAATAAAGTCCAGGTTTTGAACTTTAAGTTTATTTAAAGCGTTGTCCCCGGCCTTAATTTGATCGGCCAGCTCAAGAATGGCAATATCTTCTAGATTATCCTTTGATTTAACTTCTTCTTCATTTGTTTTTTCTTCGGCCATAATTATTTTCCTTTTTTAATTTTCTCTAAAACCTGGACCGCCTTACTGCCTTTATGTGTTCCAATTAAACATTTAATTTTATCCACACCTTCAACTGATAAATTAATTTCACCATTGGCATCTTGTTTAAGAGGTATTATATCGCCTTTTTCTAAATTAATAAGATCACTTATAGTCATATCTGCCTCTCCAAGTTTTACAATCAAGTTGGTATCTGTTTTCATTAGATGACCACTAAAGGCATTGGTCCAAAGCGTATCCACAAGTTCCGCATCTGTTTGAAAACTTGAACTAAGTTTTTGCTTAATAGGTTCAATCGTAGAATAGGGAATAACAAAATTGATATGTCCTGAGGCCCCCTCAAACTCAACTTCCAAGGTAGTTGATATGACTACATCAGAAGGAGGTACAATCCCCACAAACTGAGGATTAATTTCTGTTCGTAAATATTGAACATCAATTCGATGTACAGGTGTCCAGGCCTCCTCTAGATCAGTGATGGCCATATCCATAATTTTTTTCAAAAAAGATAATTCAATTGGCGTAAACTCTTTTCCCTCAATATTTGAAAATGATCTATCTGTTCCACCAAAAAATGAATCTATAATGGCATAGGAGAGCTTGGAATCTATCACCATCAAAGCAGGACCACGAAGGGAATTAAAACGCATAATACACATACAAGATGGTATGGGCAGAGTATTTACATATTCCCCAAACTTTAAAAGGTCTGTTGAAACCATCGTGATGGTTGAAACTTTTCGAAGTGAGTTGGATAAAGAAACTCTAAATGATCTAATAAATCTTTCATAGATTATTTCCAGTATGGGCATTCGACCCCGAATAACCCGATCCTGATTAGTTAGATCATAGACTTGAACTGGCGAGCCAGTATCATCAAGTTCATCTCTTCCAGATTCTCCTTCTTCACCAACGCCGTCTTCAACGGCCTCGAGTAGAGCATCCACCTCTTCTTGACTTAAAACTTGTGCCATTTAATCCCCCTCCTGGAGATCAATTAATTTGAAATCCTACAAAAAAGATATCTACAATTCTGGCCTCTGCCAAAAATGCATTAATTGCAGCTTTTAATTCTTCTTTAAGGAATTCCTTTCCTTCTTTATTTAATAATTCTTCTGCCTTCTTTGAATTTAAAATAGTAATAATCGAATCAATGATCTGAGGTTTTCTAAGTTTAAATTCTCGATCATTAGAATCTCTTGAAAACTTAAGAACTAAATTAATCCTTACATATTTTTTGGCCCCTTCGCTTGGAGCAAGGTTGGCAGTAAAGCGCTCAAGTGGAAATAGCTTACCCTCATCAATTTGGGCCTCACCTGTTTCTGACTCACCCTCAACTATTACCCCTCTTTTTTTCAGCTCTAAGGTAATAAGGTCCTTTACTGTCTCTTCCGTTTTAAATTTTTGAAATCCCTGGTATTGGTAATATCCTATGGCACCAATAATCAAAGTATTGAGAAAAACAATTATGGTAATCAAAACATTTTGATTCACTTTTTTTGTTTTTTTAATTTTGGGGATGACTACTTCATCTTCATCGGCCATTTATGTATTCTCTTTTTTGATGGGGATAAATTTCCCCTCTATAGTCAAAAATTATACATTTCGTCATGATTTCGTTCAAGATGGGGGTATTTAGGGGGGAAAAAGCTTCCACAAGGGCAAATTTTTCCTACCAAAGAGTCATTTTGTTGACAAAAAAAGGCCTCCAAATGGAGGCCTTCACTAATATCTATAGAGAAAAAAATTAAATCTTAATTTTTCCTCTTTTTTTCAGTTCATTAATGATTTTCACAAAGTGATCTTTTGGATAGGCACCTTTGATTGGAATACCATTAACTACAAACCCTGGAGTTCCTTGCATGCCAAAAGAAGCTGCTTCTTTTTGGTCAGCATCGATTCTTGCTTGAATCTTCGGATCTTTTAAGGACTTAGCAAGTTTTTTCATATTGCCACCAGTCTTTTTGGCCATGGCCTTAAGGAATTTCTCACCATTTTTAAGTTTTCTTTGATTATCAAAAATTAAATCATGAAATTTCCAAGCATATTTTGGATTTTGCACTCTTAAAGCTTCATAATATTTGGCAGCATTGTTTGCTTGTGGGTGAAAGCTTAGAGGAAGGTGCTTATAGATAAAGGCCACTTTTCCTGGGTATGCTTTCATAACTTCCATTACTGTATCAAAGCCTCTCTTACAGAAGGGGCATTCAAAATCAGAGTATTCAACAATTACGATAGGTCCATTTTTGTTACCTCTGATGGCCTCATCTTTTCTAATAACGGGCTTTAGAGGTTTATCATAAGCTGCTGCTAGCTTTTGCTTCTCTTCATCCTGTCTCTTCTTAGCAATTCCTTTTTGAGCTTCTCTGGCCGCTTTTTGAAATGCTTCAACAAACTCTACAGGTTTTGATTCAATGGCCCCAATAACGATTTCGGGGTTCTCTTTGATTACCTGAGTGATTTG
>QNFX01000015.1 GCA_003650125.1 Campylobacterota bacterium | reverse complement strand
CTGAAAGAATTAGACCAAAAAATAAATCTAAAAGAACTCCGTGAGGCCAAAGAAATTTTAGAGAAATCTATTAAAGAGTATGCGACCATCGTCGCAGAAAAAGCACCAAGAAATAATAACACTATTCTTTTTTTACAAGATTTAGAAAATCCTGAAATAGTCCAAATCGCCTTTGATCTGGCAGGCCTTGAGCTAGGCACCGGGTCCGCCTGCTCTTCTGGACTTCAAGTTCCTGACAGGATCTTGAAGGCCCTAGGTTTTAGTGAAGAAGATGCCTTAAAAGGATTTCGCTTAAGCTTAGGCCCATATACCTCCTTAGAGCAGATAGGACTGATCTGGGAGAAAATAAAGGACGTCCTCGAAAAATTTCGCCAGACATCATAACTATTCAAAAATTTTACCTAAATTTGATAATTCCCTGACAACCAACTCATCTTATTCCTCTAAAAATATATCCATGAGGAAAACGAAAAGAAAATTACCAAGAACACCAGAATTTTTACTTAAGAGAGAAAAGACCTCCTCAGATAAAAGGCGAACCCAGTGGCAAATAGGACCTAAAAAAGGTCTCTTTTTGCCTCACGCACAGAGTAATAACAGCTGGGGGCTAGCACTTAAGTTATTGAAAATAGGTGCTTAACGTTGGCATAGAACATGCTTTATAAATAATATCTTGCCGGTTGGTAACCTTAGGTGAGGGCCTTGACAGGGATCGACAGAAAAAAGTTTATCCACAATCAAATCCAATACCAACCAATTGCAAAGTTTCGAATGAGATTTTGTCCATAAAATTAATCTATAAATTCTCTAAACATTTTTCTTCCTATCAAGGCCGCCCCTTTTGGGGTTATTATTACTTATTAGGAGTTTAAAGTATGAGAAAATGGATTTTCATCGTGACCATCCTTTTTTCTTGGATAGGTCAGGCCCAAACATATATATTAAATACTGAAATTAATCCCCCTTTTTCCATGAGGAAAAATCAGAAGACCTTCGGTAACCCAAATGATCCCTTAATGGGCATTTCAGTAGACATAATTGGAATCCTCTTTAAAAGAGTTAAGATTTCCTTTGGATTTAGAGTCGATGCTTGGGGAAAATCCTATGAAAGGGCACTAAGAAGAGAAAAACAGGGAGTCTTTCCCACAACAAGAACTATTGCTCGGGAAGAAAAGTTTCATTGGGTTGGCCCTTTGGTAGCGGCCGATTGGTATTTTATAGGTAGAAAAGACAATAATTTAAAATTTAAAGATTTAAAGGACCCAATCCTAAAAACATTAAAAATAGAATCTCTTAAGCAAGGGGCGATTGCCAACTACCTAAAAAGTATGGGCATTCCCGTTATAGAGGAAAATGACCCTTTTAAATCGGCCCAGAAATTAAAAAATAAGGTCATAGATTTATGGGCCATTGAAGGACAGCAGGGACATTATTGGTCCAAAAAAGTTCATTTAAAGGCAAAAAGAATAGGAGTTATTAAAAGGCATAGGTTTTTGTATCTGGCCTTTAATAAGAAGGTTTCAAAAGATTTGGTACGTATTCTCAATGAGGAATTAGGTAGAATGAGAAGAGACGGTACCGTAAGGGATATTTTCCGCAAGTACCATAACCTTTGATTATTTAAAAATTTCTCGTCCAAGATCTTTAGAAAAAGTCATTCCATTGATTTTCTGATCTTCCTTTTTTATCCAAGGGAATTCGACTTTTTGAGTTCCTTCAAAGTCTTCTCCATAGGCCAAAATAATAGTTTTAGGGACCATGTCTTGTAGCGAAGTATAATAAAAATCTTGAGGGAAGATATTAGGCATTTGACCTTCGTCTTCACTTTCTACATATCCCGTTTCCACCATTGGGCGGGTATGAGAGTTTTTAATGATTAAGGCCCCTTTTATTCTGTCTTTGGGTATTTCATTAGTCTTTTGCCAGGTTCCCATGTGGAAATAATCTAGGAAAAAGAGGGAATTTTTATATTTAATTTTCCTGGGTAGGAAGAGGGCCCTAAGAAAATTTCTAGTGGTAGGGTCCTTTGATTTTTTAACCAGCTTTTCATAGAGCAGGCTATCTTCGATTCTTAGGATATAAGAGCCCGGATTTTGCCCTGAGTAGTACATAAGATATTGGAGCGCCACACTGGTGAGTGTGAAAAGTTTGTGCTGGGTAAGGTGTAAGTGAGGCACTTCATTAAGGTCTGTTAGGCCCTTAACTGCCTGGTAAAGTTCGCCTCGGGGCAAATCGTCAACCATATTTATTTCCAAATAAAATTTTGTGTTAGGAAAGTAAGGGACTTTTTATTTTCTGTAAAACATTTTCTTACTGCTTAGTAATATTTCTCCCTTTCATACCGAAAAGATTTAAGAAATATCCATATATTATTTGACTCATGGAGCGATATTTCCTAGTATGCGACACTTTAAAGCCTTATTATTATTAGGAGATTAAGTCATGAAATTGATGGCAAAAACAAGAAATATCGGAATTTCCGCCCACATCGACTCTGGGAAAACTACACTTACTGAAAGGATCTTATTTTATTGCGATATGATTCATAAAATTGAAGACGTAAGGGGTGGCGGTGATGGTGCGAAGATGGACCATATGGAGCTGGAAAAAGAAAAAGGGATTACTATTACTTCAGCTGCAACCACCGTTACGTGGGATGGTATGAGTGGAAAAGGTGTAACTTATGCTAAAGGTATTGATAAAGATGTTCGTGTAAACATCATCGATACTCCAGGTCACGTTGACTTTACTGTTGAGGTTGAAAGATCACTTAGGGTTTTAGACGGAGCTATCTTAGTTCTTTGTTCAGTTGCCGGAGTTCAGTCTCAATCAATCACTGTTGATAGACAGATGAAAAGATATAAAGTTCCAAGACTTTGTTTCCTAAATAAAATGGATAGAATGGGGGCCAACGCTTTTAATGGTGCCGGTGCCCTTCGAGAAAAATTAAATCACAATGCAGTTTTAATGCAAATTCCAATTGGCGCTGAAGAAAATTTTGTAGGTGTTGTAGATCTTATCACTAAGAAGGCCTACTACTTTGATGGCGATAACGGTGAAATCGTTAGAACTGAAGATTGTCCAGCAGAACTTGTAGAACAAATGGAAGAGCAAAGAGAAATCATGCTTGATGCCGTTTCTGAATTTGATGATGATGTAATGGAAAAATTCCTTGAAGGTGAAGAGCTTTCTGAAGAAGAGATTCACAGAGCGGTTAAAGCAGGAGTTAACTCACTGGCCCTAACTCCCGTATATATGGGATCAGCTTTTAAAAACAAAGGGGTTCAACCTCTTCTAGATGCCGTTACCAGATATCTTCCATCGCCACTAGAAGCTGTTAAACCTGTTGCGGTTAATAACGATACTCACGAGTCTGTTATTCTTGAGCCAGACCCAAAAGAACCTCTAGTGATGATGGCCTTTAAAATTACTGATGAGCAGTTCGGCCAGCTTACATATACCAGAATTTATCAAGGGACCCTTAATAAGGGTGAAACTGTTTACAATACCAGAACCAAGAAAAAAATTAGAATTGGTCGAATGGTTCGAATGAACTCAAACGATAGAGACAATATCGAAGAAGCACACGCTGGAGATATTATCGCCCTAGTAGGTGTTGATTGTGCTTCCGGAGATACCTTTGTAGGTGACGACAAACTCCTAGATATCTCTTGTGAAGGTATTCACGTACCAATTCCAGTTATTGAACTCTCGGTATCTGCTAAAGATAAAAACGATCTGGCCAAGATGTCTAAAGGACTACAACGATTTCTTAAAGAAGATCCTACCTTCCATGTATTTACTGATGAAGAGTCTGGGGAAACGAGAATCGCCGGTATGGGTGAGCTTCACCTGGAAATTTACGTTGAAAGACTAAAGCGTGAATACGGATGCGAAGTTGAAGTTGGGGCGCCTCAGGTTAACTATAGAGAAACTATTTCAACTGAAACTAAATTTGATTACACCCACAAAAAACAAACAGGTGGTGCTGGTCAGTTTGGTCAGGTAGTGGGGATACTAAGGCCTCTAACTGAAGAAAATAAAGAAAACGAAGATCAAATCTTTAGATTCCATAACCAAATTAAAGGTGGATCTATTCCTTCTGAATATATTGGTGCCTGTGAAAAAGGTTTTGAAGACGTAATGGATAAAGGTCCACTTGCGGCCTTCCCTCTTATTAACTGTGAAGTCTTTTTAAAAGATGGTCGTTATCACGACGTTGACTCTAGTGACCTGGCCTTTAGAACGGCCGCTAGACAAGCGATGAGACAAGGGGTTAAAAACGCCACTCCAGCTCTTTTAGAGCCTGTTATGAAAGTTGAAGTTGTAACTCCAGATGAGTACCAAGGTTCAGTTATTGGTGACCTTTCCTCACGAAGAGGGATGATCCAAGGATCTGAGACTGATGCGAGTGGAGAGATAACTGTGAACGCCGAAGTCCCTCTTTCTGAAATGTTTGGTTATTCCAGTGTGCTAAGATCAATGTCTGCTGGTAAGGCAACCTATACTATGGAATTTGCTAGGTACTCAGAATGTCCAAAAAATATCTCTGAAAAAGTTATGAAAGAAAGAGCTGAAAAGCTTTCCAACGAATAATTCCTTAGGGCCCAAAATTTGGGCCCTAAAACTTTTCTTAATATAATCAAAAATTAATTTGCTTGCTCGGCCAATAAAAGTAATTGCTAATTACTGTTTCATTGTATTATTAACAAATAATTAAATCTTTAAAAGGAAGTACGATGAAGTTAAATAGAAGAAATTTCTTTAAAAACTCTGCCATGAGTATTTTTTCAGTAGCTGTTTTCTCTAAGGCCACGGGTCTTTTGAATAAGGCCTGGGCATTTGTTAGAGATGACTCTGCAGTCAATAAGCAAGGTTATCTACATGCCTGGGACGCAGAAAAAGCAGATGATAAATCTAAAAAGAAACATGGTAAGCATGTTGAAAAAATAAATAAAGAAGTTGCAAAACATAAAGGTGCTAAATTACCTGAAGGATATTCTCCAATGTGTGCCAATTGTACTCAGTACAAAAAGGCCGAAAAGGATGGATACGGTACTTGTGCTATGGTTCTGGCCACTGGTAAAAAAGACGGCAGATTTGTCTATAAAACTGGCTGGTGTCGTGTTTGGGCCATTAAAAAGTCAAAAGTTAAATCTGCTCTAGGCGTATAGCCCAAATAGGGGAGAGGTTCCCTCTCCCATTTTCCTAAATTTTTTTCCGCCTTTCGCCCAAATTTTGGGCCGATATAATTTTATCTAGTTAATAAAACAGGGAAGTTTTATGAATATATTTTCTTACGTTTCTAGCGGTGGCCCCATAATGTATGTTTTGCTCTTGATGAGTACGATTGGGATGTCCATTATCATTTGGAAGATTTTTTATTTTAATGTGGAAAAAAATCATATTGAATCCAATGCGGTAAATATTCTTAAAAAGATCGGGGAGAATACTTCGGATATTTCCGATGAATCCGCACTTTTGGAGTTGGTAAAAGATCAGGTCTATTCAACGGGACATCGATTGGAGCGGGGTCTAAACACAGTTAAGATTATCGCCACAATCTCTCCACTGCTCGGCCTTTTAGGGACGGTTATGGGAGTCTTATCTGCTTTTCAATCTATCGCCGAACATGGACTTAAAGATCCCAGTATTTTTGCCGGAGGGATTTCCATGGCACTAATTACAACTATTGGAGGACTGCTGGTAGCGATTCCTCACTTTGTCTCTTATAACTACCTTATTGGATGGCTCAACTCCTACGAAGTTAAACTTGAGGAGGCCCTTTTGAGGTTATATGTTAAAGGGCCTATAAAATGAAAAGAAGAAGACAGAGAGAGGATTTAACTCCTGATCTGACGCCTTTAATGGACGTTATGTTCCTTTTAATTATCTTCTTTATAGTAACCTCAGTGTTTAAAAAAAATGAGGCCCTACTTAATCTTCAGCTTCCTACCGCAGAGGGAACTCCTAAACCTGGCAAGGCACCAAAAAATGTTTTGCTGGAGCTAACTAAAGATGGTTTTGCCATCAATAGTAAAAAAACAACTTTGGATGAGTTTACTGAGTATTGTAAAAATATATCTGATCCGGCCATTCCCGTAGATCTAAGAATTGATAAGGCCGTAGTTTATGATCGAGTAGTAAAAGTTCTATCTATTTTGCAGCAATATAACCTTTCCAACCTCTCGCTAATTACTGAATTTAAATAATTTAGTCTTCAGTGTAGTAATCACTAGCAATAAAATTTGAACGAGAAAGAATATCCCTAAAAATAAGGCACCACCCTGGCTAAAACCATAGGAATGTAGTCCCGCTGCTAAGATATAGTTCACTCCAAACCAGGCCATCATGACACTTAAAAAGGCCAAGGCCACAAGGGGAATGAAAACTTTATTAGGGATCCAGGAAGTATATTTTCCATGCAGGATGGCCATGTAAATACAAAAGACAATTAAACTCCAAGTTTCCTTAGGATCCCAACCCCAAAATCTTCCCCAAGAGTAATCGGCCCAAACTCCACCTAGCATAATACCAAAAAATAAGGTGACAGTGCCAAACTTAAGACAGTTGTAAATAATTTTAGAATAGTAGACTTCTTCTTTAGACGAGAGAGTAAAAAAGGCCTTTTTAATTAGAGTGGTATTGGCCAGAATCCAACTGAGGGCCAGGGCGCCATAGGATAAAACTACACTAGTAACATGAGTACTGAGCCAGAAATTATCTCTAAGTACTGGTACCAAAGGGGAGATTGAGGCAGAAATTAATCCTGTGGCAAAGTTCATCATTAAAAGGGTTAGCATATTGTACCCAAGTCCGAGGTAGAGATAAATTTTCTCTTTCAAAAACCAGCCGATAATCCCCCCTAAAAAGAGAGATCCAAAGCCGGAAAACATCACCGTCTCATACATATTGGTAACTGGGGCCCGCTCTGAGATATAGGTTCTTCCCGCCATAAGAATTATTTGTATTAAAAAAGTGAAGGCCGAAAGAGTTAGACCGACTCCCACCTTTTTAAAAAGCACTAAGCTTATGAGCGCTAAAGCAGTACTTAATAAGGCCCAGGAAGGTAGATTCCATTTTAAAAATTTAAGCTCAAAAAGATATTTATCTCCATTTGAAGAAATGAAGTCTTTTTTTGCTTTAAGGAGGATGTCATAAACTAACTCTGGCCCCATATTAAAATCTTTTTCAGAAAAATAGGAACCAAAGGGCATCCACTCGAATTTTCCCTCTACATTTTTAGGAAGCTGCCAGTGTTCTCCACTAGTTATCTTATTGTAGAGAGTAATTTGGCGTAGGATTTTCTCTAGGGCATTTTTATAGGAGCTCTTATCCTTGTTTTTAAAATACTCCATTCTAATTTCTTTAGAATTTTCCTTTAACTGTGAATAGGTGAGGGAAGTGTTTCCTAAAAGCTCTATCACTTTAACATGTTCAATTTTACGAGATATATCAAAGTCTTTCATAGGGACTAAGGATTTTAAGCTCAAGAGACAATAGATCTGAGTTCGGGTTAATCCATCAACTTTCTTCTTACCAGCGAGAAATTTAATGGAATCTTCTGCTGTAACATAAAGAGGTTTTAGCCTTCCCCCATCTAGTATCGGCAGTGCCTCAAGCTCTGGGTTACAAAAAAATGTATTGGCCCCAAAAGCAATATTAGCTATAAAAAGGGTAAGGAATGCTAAAAATTTCATACGTGGACTCCTGCAAGTTTACGTCTTCGAGAAAAAAACTCGCTGCGAATAACAAAATGCCAAATAGAACCTAGGATAACCAAAAGAGAACCGAGATATTTCAAAGTTCTTCCGGGATCAATATTTACTGAAAGTACAGTACCATAACCTCCATTATTATCTTGGAAATAAGAGGCCTGATAAAAAGTAAACCCTGAATGTTTCAGAGGATTATTCATATAGATATGATGGGGGGAGGGGCCATCTGGAGTGAAAAGGCGGACAAAACTTTCATAGCTGGCAGGATCCATCGTGCCAGGATTCGTATCCATTTTAAACCTGGTTAGGGTGAATTCAAAGGGCAGTAAAAAGGATGATTTTCCCACATTAAGCATCATCTTTTTATCTCCGGCCAGCAAGGTTACTGGGGCCTTGTCTGTCACCCAATACTCTTCTCCGGCATACTCAACTAGTACGGCCTTTTGTCCGCCTTTTTCTAGCTTTCCACCTTTTTGAATGGGAGTTGTAAAATAGGGAACAAAAATAGGAATTTCATCAGTAGTGTGTTTGATTAATTTTAATTCAAAGCCCATCCAGGGAAGAGAGACAGCTCCATCTCCCATATCCTCGCTCTCCCACGCACCATCGGCATAATAAGATAGTTTGTTACCAAATAAAAACAGATGGGGTTTTTCCTCAAATAATTGTTTGCTTAAAATTCTATAGGGAGAGTTTCTATTGGCCTGGAGCTTTTCATCTAAAGGAATGGGAGAAAAATCAGGAAAAAAAGAAATGATTGTATCACTGCCAGTAACTTTGGTTGGTAAGGCCAAAAAGCGACTTCCTTTTTTAGTTTTCTTTAAGGGGACCTTTTTTTCTTCCGGAGTAAAACAAGTTTTAGTTTCAATATTCCAGATAATAAGCTTGGACTTTGAGGGTTTCGCAAAACATCTTCCTAAGGCCGATGGTAGAAAATGAAGATTTAATTTTCCCATTTTCAAAGTGGACTGAAACTCTTTGGCCTGAGGGTGAAGAGAGAGCGTAAAATCCTGAGACATATTATCGTTAAAAAGTAGGTAGCTGGCAGAGGCATATTTTTGCTTTGTTTTTTTCCAATCGAGTTTATTTTCGCTAAAGGGAAGAAATTCTTTTACTTTAATACCTTTAATTTCATCATTTAATTTAGTCGGGAAGGCACGGTAGGGTAGAATTTTATTATAGACCGTTCCGTTATTCATATCGTGGATGCTTATAATATCTTCATTTAACTCAACCCTGCGATTAGGATCATTTTGTGTTAAAGCAATACTTCCATCTACGCCCGAATTCCAAGTGATAAAAGAGCCGATTCCCAAAAGGATTAGGCCGGAGTGAATAACATAAAAACCATAGAGCCTTTTTTTAGGAGGCAGTCTTAAAAAGGCGGCAAAGAGAATACTTAAAAACATAAGAAATTGGATCCCCATAAAGGGCCATCTCTTATAAATCAATCGATTGGCAAAATCAGCTCCGCCAGAACTTTCTATAAAGGTTCCAGCTACCATAAAGGCACTAAAAATTAAGATGATGGTTACTGCAAATTTAAGGCCACCAACAGTCTTTTCAAATTTGGTAAAAAAGGAGGTTTTCATAGCGGCCAGAGACTAACATATGAAAATTAAAAGAAGTACAAAAAATCAAGAAATCAGCTTACTAAGAGCGAATAATGTTCCAAAAATAATAGGTTGGTGAAGTACGTAGATTACTAGAGAATGTTTTCCCATATATCGAAGGGGTCCAAGTAAAGGGCCAAGTCCCCACTTGCTCAGGTTAAGATGGTGGAATTTTAGATGAAAAAAGAAAATTCCCAGGGCCACCACCCCAAACCAGGGGAAAGGAGAGATGTAATCCATGGAAAAGTCATGGAGAGCAATCCAAGGGATATCTAAATTAAAAAAAGTGGAAGGAATGGCCAGTGCCAAAAAGATAATTAGACCTACCTTAGGTAATTTTAAAAAGGGTAAGGCCAGCACACTGCACACAGCTATACTGTGCAGTGTGCCAAAATAAACCCATCGATCTGGGAAAAGAAAATAAGTAACGAGAGTAATTAAAAGGGCAAAACCTGATATTTTTAAAAATCGCTGCCAAAATTTATTCCATTTTATTTGAGGAGTATGGGCCAGAGGTAGTCCTATGCCAACTGAGAGAAAAAATAAAAAAACAATCACTCGTGGGAAACCCCACCAAAAAGGATCTTTAGCAAAATCAATTTTAACAAAACTTAAAATATTGAGATCGTAAAAAAAATGGAAAATAATCATCAAGATGATGGCAAGACCTCTGATTTCATCAACTAAATTGTAGCGAACCTTTTTCATAAACTCCGCCTCAGGGAAGAAAGATAAAATAGGGCCCTTTAGATTCTATATTTATAAGACCTGACCCAATATTGCTAAGGCCATGACTAGAAAGAGGCCTTATGGTAGTAAACTCTAAAAGAGGATATTTGAGTTCTCCTCTTAATTTAATCTCCGTCTCATTAAAGACAATTAAGCTAAAAGTACCATCAATGTTAACCCCTAAATTTCCATTTTTCGCTAGTATTTTCCCATCTAGGGAGACAATTGCCTCGAGAGTATTATTTAGTAGGGAATGGTGGACCTCTCCTAGATTAATAAGTTCATGATCTCTTCTTCCACCGAGAAAGCCCAACAGATTAAGCTTTTTTAAATTTTTTGGTAGTAAAGAGAGCGCAAAACTTAAATCAGAAAAATTTTTTTCAGGATTTAAAGTTAAATCCAACTCTAATGGGGACGAATCTCCATCGCCCACACTAAAATCCCAGTAACCACTTTGCTTTTTCTGATGAAAATCCTTTTGAAAAATTATTCCACGATCCACAAATATATGGGGATGGTCTAATCTTTCCATCTCTCCTTTAAACAAGGGACCGATTAGAGTAATTACCGGGCAGTCTTTTAATTTTTGGATAAATTGGTCTTTTTCCATATTTTTTTATACTTTACCCCGCATTGGAGGAAAAACTGAATACTTTTTCAAAGCGTATACACCAGCGAATAGATAATTTGAAATTCTTACAAAAAGTTGAAAAATTATCAAAGACTTCAACTAGAGATGGTTCTTTAGAGTTTTTTTGGCGGACTGCTTCAAATGGCATTATGAAGGAGATTTATTTTTCCCCGCTAAAGATGACTGAACTTCAAAAATGTCTAGTTGATGTATTAATAGAGTTTTTCAAGGGTAAAGCAATCACTGATTGGACCTATATCTCCCTCAGAGAGATAGAAAACTTCCTTAGAGACGTTAACGATGTACCAGCGTTTCTCCTAGAAACAGTCCCTGAAGAGCTATTTTATAGCTGGGTAGGGCAGTTAATTTATGAGGTGATGGAAAGTACTACGCAATGGTCTGAAAAACCTAGAATTTGGAATGATCTTTCTCAAATAGAAAAAATTAAAGAAACAAAAGTGGTGTTGAGAGAAATAATAGGTTTTAAGGTCGAATTAATAGAGCTCTTAGAGGAGGGAGTTATTTCAATCAATTGGGATGGGCCAGTTTCTGCTCCTATCCAAAATTCCATCGCACTATTTGTCCGTGAGGTGCTTCGTAAAGAATTAGGTAACCCCGAACTCGAAATTCTTTTGGAAACTTAGGAAAAACCTGTATATAATCCATTTCACTTCAACTTTAAATTTGGGGCCTAAAAATATGAAATGGTTAACACTAGTTCTACTTCCACATTCATTTTCCTCTTTTGCTCAAGATGCTAAAAGGGGCGAAAAACTATATCAGTGCCATGGAAAAAATGGAGAGGGAAATCCTAAAGAGGAAGCGCCTAGAATTTCCGGTCAATTCGCTTGGTATATCGTAACTCAAATTAAAAAATTCCTCTCAGGCGACCGAAAAAATTCTAAAATGATGCCTTATATTAAAAAACTGTCTGGTAAGGATATAAACGATTTGGCAGCTTATATCTTAAAAATGACTACTAAATAGGAATATATTTATGCCACTTAATTTCAAACAGGCCAAAACTGACAAAGAAATTAAAGAGATTTTAGATTATAACATCGATGCCTTTACTGATTCTCCTGATTTTACCTGGGATCTAGAAGGATTAAAAAAAGAAATGAAAAATGGTTGGAAGGTCTTTGCTGTACGATATAAAGAGGATGAAGTTATCGCAGCAATTCTCATTAAAAAGGCTGAAAATCAGCTTTTAACTAAGAATACTACTGTAAAGGCCCATCACCAGGGTCTTGGATACAATCATCAAATTAAAGATTTCTTTGAACTTCGGGCCAGAGATTTAAAATTGGATGAAGTTCATCATTTTTGTCGCATTGACAATTTTCGCATGTATTCACTCAATGAGAGTCATGGTTACAAGAAATTGAATGAATCTAGTAGCCCCGATAAGCAGGTAGTTGAATGGATTAAATACCTCGACTAGGTTCTTTTTTTATTTTGCCTATAGACAATCTAAATTTAAGTAGGCAATAATTTTACTTGAGTACGAAATTCACGTTTATATATACTGTTTTACAACTAATTTTATGGAGGAAGACATGGCAGTAAAGAAAAAGAAGAAAGTGGCAAAGAAAGTAGCGAAGAAAAAAGTTGCTAAGAAAAAAGTAGCAAAGAAGAAAACTGCGAAGAAAAAAGTAGCGAAGAAAAAAACTGCTAAGAAAAAAGTAGCGAAGAAAAAAACTGCAAAGAAAAAAGTTGCTAAGAAAAAAGTAGCGAAGAAAAAAACTGCAAAGAAAAAAGCAGCGAAGAAAAAAACAAAAAGAAAGCCAAACGCAGCTTTCATGAAGGCAATGACTCCTTCTGCAGCGCTAGCAGCGATTGTAGGGAATAAGGCCCTTCCAAGAACTCAGGTTATCAAAAAGATGTGGGTTTACATCAAGAAGCACAACCTACAAAATCCTAAGAACAAAAGAAATATTCTTGCAGATGACAAGTTGAAAAAAGTTTTCAACGGTAAAAAAGAAGTTACCATGTTTGAATTGGCAGGAATTATTGGGAAGCACCTAAGCTAAAATAATTCAAATCGAATTTATTAGAGGGCCTGTTTTTACAGGCCCTTTTTTTTTATAATTTTTTAAACTTTAAAAAACTTGTTTGAAGCCCTGGGTCAATCCACTTGGTTCCCTTTGCCTCATAAAAAAGTTCTTTACAGTGAAGAGTTGGGTTTCCTCGAGGAAATTCTTTAGTTCCTTCTAAGTAATTTAGGCAAGTTCTCGCATAGTAATCTAGATATTCAGGGATATTTTTGAAGAAATGATCTAGTAAAATTCTTTTGGCCTTTTTATTGGTCAGAGTGAAGATATCATCAGGAAGTAATTCGAACTTTTTCAGCTTTCTAAGCACCTTCTGGCGCCTTTTAAAGTTCTTTCCCAGGATACTGATGGTATTCCAGCCTTTATTGAAAGCATCTCCTTTGATAGGCCCTTGGAGAATATATAGTGTGAGAAAAAAATCGCTCTCCTCTTGATTAATGCCCTTGTAGAGATCCAAAAAGTTATAAAAGATTTCTTTCATAGCAGGTGAAGAAAACTTCACTAGTTCCTGCTTTAGTATTGGTATGATCTTTTTTATGCAGTCCTGGTTAAAAATATTTTTAAAATACTTTTTGTCAGGTGCATTTTTAAGCGAAATATGATGAATTTTTTTTATGAGAATTGTTATAACTTCTGGTCGATTACAATAAAACTCTGACATATCGCTTGTAGTGGCCGGTTTAATAAACTTAAACAAATCACCTCTATAATTAACCTTTTCAAGCAAGTCGATCATCTTAAGGCCTAGCTCTGCCGATTTTAATTGATTACTCGTCCAAAAATTTAAAGCTTGGGGAAGGCAATCTTTTTTACTGTTAACACAGGACTTGAAATACTTTATTCCTAACTGATTTCGCTTTAGATGGAAAAATTCTTCATTTCTTAAGGATGGCCAAGAATTTAACTGTTCTACAAATTGGAATATTTTAGGCCCATGCTTATTATCTTTTAAGGTCTGGTTCATATAACCTAAGGTCATATCTCGAACCATCTTTTTCCATTTCTTATTTCTTTTTGAGGGTCTTATATCA
This sequence comes from Campylobacterota bacterium, assembly GCA_003650125.1. Taxonomy (GTDB): domain Bacteria; phylum Bdellovibrionota; class Bacteriovoracia; order Bacteriovoracales; family Bacteriovoracaceae; genus SMWT01. The sequence goes on along the minus strand of QNFX01000015.1, from coordinate 31,098 downwards.
TGAGCATGCTCAAGGAATTCTGGGTAGTTTTTCTGCTGGGCCAAGACTTCTAAATCATCACTGGAATAACTACTATTATCTACTGCCTGTAAGGGCCCTGTTAAAAATATGAGAAAAGTTAAAATAGTTTTTAATAACACCCTTTAATTTTAAGAAGAGAGGGGATTGACGTCAAATTAATGCGTAAAGTAATTGATTCTTCATCTAGTCGAAACGGCCATATTAAGGTAATTATTTGAAAAGAAATCTATATTATTACGTGAGGCGTCATAAATGAACTCAATACCAACAGTTTTGCAAGTAAATCATAATGGATGGAACTTCTATTTTTACCCTGAGTTTTCAGAGATATTTTTAAATGAAAAGAGGGAATTAGATGAATTCATTACGCAAGCAATTGCACCTTATATGGCAAATGACTTTGGTAATTTTCGTATCCAGTTGATCTTAAAATCCATTCCTTTTCTCACAGGTATTTTTTCAGAGGAAAAAGAAATTAGATTTTATACCCCAAAATTGAGTCAAGAGCTCTTTATTGTCCATAATTTAGAAATAAATAAAGAAAATGATGGCAAATATGAGGAGTTTAAAAAACATACTCAAAAGATGGCCACTCTTAGTTCTTCAGACTTTCCCTCACAAATTGAACTTAATACTAAAATATATGACCTTCCCGATTTTCTAGAAGATGAAAAATTTGACCAGTTAGAAGATAAAAATAATCTTTTAGTCGATCATTTACTCACATATGTTAATAAATATGAATCAACCACATTTGAAAAGGTCTCAGACTTTGGTCTTTCTCTTGCTGCTAATTATTCTTTAATTAGGATTCATCTTTTAAAATTTTTGGCCATTTTACCATCTCTGGATTTTGATAAATCAGGGAGTGAGGTAAAAAGAATTCTGCTTGAGTCTATGAGAAGACTTTTTGAGGACCATCATAAGGCCAAGGTGGAAGAGAAAGAAGGGCAAGATGGCCCTTTACCTACATTTTTTATATTTTGTTTTAGGCCCATCTATTTTCTGGCCAAGTTTATACAGGCAAGACTTTTGGCCTATTTAGTGAGGGCCTCAGTTAAATTTATGGCCCGAAGATTTATCGCGGGAGAAACTATTGAAAAAGCGGAGAAATCTTTAAAAAAACTTTTAAAGTCGGGCAGGGATGTAACCTTAGATCAGTTAGGGGAGCTAGTAGTCAGTGAAAAAGAAGCAGATCACTACCAAAATGAGGTTTTAAAATTAATTCGCGGGTTTTCTCTCTATGTAAAAAAGGGAAAAAGAAATCTTGCGGGAATAAATAAAGCGCATATTTCTATAAAAGTTTCAGCTCTCTGCTCAGATTTTAAACCACATGCTTTTGATTATACTTATAAATTGGTTTCCCCAAGACTTAAAAAGATATTAATTGAGGCCTGTGAAAAAGATGTCTTTATAAACATAGATGCTGAACACTATCATTACCGAGATGTAGTTTTTAAAGTTTATAAAAAAGTACTCATGGAAACTCCAGAACTTAAAAACTATCAATCAACCGGAATTGTCCTACAATCATATCTAAGAGATGCCTATGAGCACTTTTTAGATATCTTAGAATTGGCCAGAGAGAGAAAGCTTTTAATGCCCATAAGATTGGTTAAGGGGGCCTATTGGGATGCCGAGACGATTGAGGCCCAGGCCCATGGCCATGAGGCCCCAGAATTTTTAAACAAAGAAGAAACAGATATCATGTGCCGACAGTTAATGGTGAAGTTCTTGGAAGCAGGAGAGCACTTGCAACTCTGCCTTGGCTCTCACAATTTTTCGGATCATTGCTTTGTAGAAGTTCTAAGAGATAAATACTATCCACAGGCACCAGTTATTGAGCATCAATGTCTGCACATGACCTATGAGGCCCTATCTACAGCACTGGAAAAAATGGGATACCCCACTAGAAACTATGTTCCCGTGGGCTCGCTTCTCGTTGGTATGGCCTATCTAGTTCGAAGAATTATGGAGAACTCCTCACAAGTTGGAGTTTTAACCATTATGCGCTCTCATAAAAATCTCAAGGGAATGAATCCACCTCAAGTAATTCATAAAGGGAAGAAAGAAAAAAAAGAAATAGAAAAAGATGGTACCAGATTTGAACTTAACCGCAGGTTTTTTAATGTTTCTCCGGCCCGACTTTACTTGGAAAAAGAAAGGGTTTGGATGGAAAAGGATTTAAAAGATTTTAGGGATAAGTCATTGGCAAAGAAATATCCTAACAAATTACAACTAAATGGCGAAGTCCATTCAATTTTTTCTAATTCCAATCCTGATATAAAAGTTGGTGAAATCAAATACGCCAATAAAGAAGATGCAAGCATAGCAGTAGCTCAGGCCAAAAAGGCATTTGATGAAGGCCCATGGGCCAATGGGCCTTGGCTTAATCGTTCTCTAGCACTTTTAAAAGGAGCTAGAATACTCTTGGCGAGAAGAAATAAGATATCATCTTTGATTGTTTATGAGGGAGGGAAATCTATTCCTGAGGCCCATGCCGATGTAGATGAGGCCATCGATTTTTTAACTTTCTACGCTAGAGAAGAGGCCAAGATGCAAAGAAAGCATGACTCCCTTGGGGCACGGGGAGTCGTATCAGTTGTTTCTCCCTGGAATTTCCCCCTCGCTATTCCTTGCGGTATGGTTTCGTCGGCCTTAGTTGCTGGAAATTCCATAATTTTAAAATCGGCCAGACCCACACCTTTAATTGCACAGCTGCTGATTGATGTTTTACATGAAGCAGGAGTTCCCCCTGAGGCCCTTATTCACCTTCCCGGAAAAGGATCAGAAGTTGGGGAAGAACTAGTAAAAAATTCAGATATTGCAGGAATAGTTTTTACTGGTTCAAAAAAAGTTGGCATGCATATGACCCATATAGCGGGAAAAAGGATTTTGGAAAATACCTCCCTTAAACATCCAGTGCCGGCCAAAGTTATTGCCGAGATGGGAGGAAAAAATGCCATTATTGTCACTGCTAATGCTGAATTAGATGAAACGGTAGCGGGAATTTTATATTCTTCTTTTGGCCATTCAGGACAAAAGTGCTCTGCCGCATCAAGAATTCTTGTAGATAATCGAATTAAAGATAAATTAATCGCCAGACTTAAACAGGCCTGCTTGGATATTAAAGTTGGAACGGCATATGATTTTTCCTCTACAATGAATCCCATTATTAACCTGGCCGAAAAAGAAAGATTAATTAAGGATGCCCAGGAAGCGACAAAAGAGTCACAAAGGTTTAATGGAAAAGTACACCTTGATCGAAGTCGAGAAGAGCTACCCGGGCAATGTATAGGTCCTGTTTTAATTGAACTTCCCTCTTCAAGAGTTTTAAATAAAGATTCCTATGCTTATAAAGAATTGTTTGGCCCAATAATTCATATTATTGGATATAGCTCTCTTAATGAGGCATTAGAAATTTTTAATGGTACCGAATATGCCCTGACTGGGGGAGTATTTAGTCAATCTCAAGATGACATAGACTACCTTACTAAGAAAATGGAAACTGGAAATATCTATGTTAACCGGGCAATAACTGGTGCTCGTGTGGGAGTTGAACCATTTGGCGGCTTTAAACTATCCGGTACTGGGCCGAAGGCCGGAGGCGCTCTTTATGTGCCTTCTTTTCATGTCTCTCCCCTTAATCTTCCTAGTGAAACAGAAAATATTCAGGATGTTCCTAAAAATGGAGCGGGTAGTAGTTATGATTTTGACCTATGTGGCCCTTATCAAGGAAAAATGAGAGATCACCGTAAGATTTTTCATAAGGCAATGGATAAATTGATTGGGAACTTTGAAAACTTTTTTCAAGGCATTTATGGTGATCAAAAAGAAATCCTTATAGATTATAATAAATGGGCCTATAAACACTTACAAACCTATTTAAATTCTGAACATAAAAATCAGGAGATCCCCGGACAGTTAAGTTATAATGATTTCACACTAAAAGAAGATAAAATTCTCATCGTAGCTTATGAACCAAGGGCCTATTTTTCATCAATGATGGAATTTGTAACAGCACTTTCCATGGGAATTGGAGTAACAGTAATAGCTAGGAATGAGAAGGCCTTTGTTTGGTGGAATCAAATGAAATCAATTTTTGGAACTTTCTTTAGAGAAGGAAACTTTGATGTCTATTTTCCTACCGAGGATCTGTGTAATAAGTCCTTGAAAGAACCAAAACTTCGAACCATCATTATTGATGGGGGGAGAAAGCAAATTAGTGAAGTGCTAGATATCGTCTATGATGGATCTTATAGTGAAAAGTATATGAAACATCTTCTCACGCCTTTAGATTCTCCCGATGTCAGCGACTTTAAAAGATTAGTACAACAATTTATTTTGGTTAGATCTTTTGCCGTGAATATTATGAGGCATGGGGCACCTATGGAGCTTGATTAAAATGAAAATGGCAATAATTGGTTGTGGGAAAATGGCAACTGCTATGGTTCTTGGAATGCCTAAGGATAAGTTGGAGTTTTTTGGATATAATCCAACCTTTAAAAAGGCCGAAGATCTAATGGCAAAACTTGGTGGTACTGCCGTTTCTAATTTAGACGATATTCCCGCTTGTGATCTTTATTTGATAGGCGCCAAGCCCCAACATTTAGGTGTTTTGAAAAAAACTTTTTCCCCACCAAAAGATGCCACTTTAATTTCTCTGATGGCAGGAATAACTATTGATTCACTTAAAGAAGGGTTTAGTCTTGAAAGGGTTATTCGTTTAATGCCTAACACTCCCTGCCTGGTAGGGGTTGGGGTCGTTGGCTTAATTGCCTCCCAAGAAGTAAAAGATGAGACACTATCTTTTGTAACAGGTCTTTTAGCAAATGTGGGATTGGTTCAAATTTTAAAAGATGAAGAACTTATGAATGTTATCACCGCCTTTACGGGTTCAGGGCCAGCGTATATTTTTGAAGTAGCAAATATTTTATCTAAATTAATGAGTGAGCAGGGATTTGAAAAAGAGGTAGCTCAAAAATTAGTCGAACAGATGATTTTAGGTGCTGCAACCTTAATGTCTAAAGCGAGTGAGAGTCCCCAAGAACTTCGAAATGATGTGACTTCAAAAGGGGGCACCACAGAGGCGGCCTTAAATATTTTAAAAGCTAAAAATCTTGAAGGGATGATAGAGTCTGCTATCAAGGCCAATATAACGAGGGCACAAGAATTAGCAGGGGAAAATAAATGAATTTTGTAGGAGAAAAATTAATAAAAAAACTTCCTGCTAAATTTCGTGATAACGCCATGATTTTTTTCTTTGGACTTTTTAAAGTTCCCCTCATCGGGTACGTAAGACCCAAAGTGATCACCCTTGATGAAAATAAAACGGTTATAAAAATCCCTCTTAATTGGCGCAATAAAAACCACCTTGGTTCCATGTACTTTGGTGTAATGGCAACTGCTGCAGATATTTGTTCAGGTCTAGCGGCGATGAAACAAATAGTTCTCAGTGGCAAAAATATCCATCTCTCCTTTAAAGACTTTAGTGGCGATTTTAAAAAACGAGCAGAGGGAGCAACTTATTTTACCTGTGATCAGGGCCTGGAGATTAAAAGTTTTGTAAATGAGGTTATTAAATCTAAAGAACGAATGAATATGCCTATAAAAGTGGTTGCCACTGTCCCCAAACATTTTGGGGATGAGCCAGTGGCAACCTTTACCTTAACATTGTCCTTGAAACACAAGGACTAGCAACAATCTTTAACTAAGGGCGACATGACCCTTGATAAAGAAAACGAGCACCATTTCTTAATAAATCACATCGATTGGAATAAGTTTGAGGTGTGAGTTCAAGCTCATCGCAGTAATAGTTTTCACATCTAAAATCTATGGGAGCACCACAGACCAAATCTAAATTTTTAGGGCAAAAGCTATCAACTTGATCATCTCCAAACTTTTTACAATTTAAAATCTCAATAATGCTGTAAGTATCCTCAGGAACATAATTTGAGACAATTAGAAACTCACCTTTCTTACAACCATAGGTGAAGTAATTTTTATTAGTGATTTTAAATTCACCTTCATTTGATTTTAAAATAATTTCCATCTTAGAATTATCTGACTTTCTAAATAATTTTAATTTTCCTTTTACTTCAAAGGCCACGTTGGCACTTGCATTTAAAGATAAAATAAAAAGTAGTGAAATAAAGATTTTAAGCATTTGTTCCTCTCAATTGTTGGGTTTATAACGTTCATAACCTATTATCAAAAATTATGTTTCCTTATGCGGGCTCATAAGTTATACTAATAGGTGCATTCCTTTCATCTGGAGTCCTCTATGCTTATCGATAATATTAATTTAAATCTTTTGAGAATTTTTGAAGTGGTCTATCGAACGAAATCTATGACCGCTGCATCCCATGAATTGTTCATGACCCAGTCAGGGGTCAGCCAGAATATCCGCAAGTTAGAGGATCTTCTCCAAGTAAAACTCTTTGATAGGATAAAGCAAAGACCAGTTCCCACTAAAGAGGCCAGACGCCTTTTTGAAGTGTGCTCCAAGGTTCTCATGGACATAGAAAACTCCCTTTTAGAGATTACGGGGACAGAAAAAGAATTAAGTGGAAATGTCTCTATTGGCATACCTATTGAATTTGGAAATAACCTCGTACTACCGAAGCTTGTTGAACTAGGAAAAAAACATCCCCGAATTGTCTTTCATCTAGTCTACGGACATGCTGCTAGCATGAATGATCTTTTACTTAGGGGAAAACTTGATTTTGCCTTTGTAGATGATTTTAAATTTGATCCGCAAATTAATACTAAAAAAATTCATGATGAAATTCTCTTACTGTGTGCTTTAGAGGATTATGTTCAGGCCCAAGGCCCGGTGAGAATGAATAAAGATTATTTTGAAAAATTAGATTATGTCGATTATATGTCTGAAGCATTAATTCTTAAATCTTGGTTTAAACATCATTTTAAAATATCTCATCCCAATTTAAATATTAGGGCGGCGCTTATGGATGTTACAGGTATGAGTCAGATGATTAAAAACGGTCTTGGTGCAGGAATAATTCCCAAGCATGTTCAGAAAAATTTAAAGAGAAGAGGGCATAAAATATATATTTTTAAAGGTTCGGGAAAACCCCTACAAAACCCCATCAGCATTGCCTGGGTAGAAAATAGAACGCAAGGCCTGGCAGTCAAAGAAGTATTTGATAGTCTCGTGGAATCTTTTTCTATTAAATAATTCTTTCCTTTTCCGATAAATATTTATGAAAACTATCCTAAGTATATTTTGTTTATATCTACTAGCTTGTTCGGGCCCTAAAGAGGTTAAGATTTCAAAAATTGATATCAATAAAGAAACTGATACAACGATTGCTAAGAGAAAAGATTTATTTCGCTCCTCATTTTAAACTAGGTCGTTTATCAAACCAAGGTCTCGCCTTTTCGAGTTGCCCGGCCAGTTTAAATAAGGTCATCTCATCTCCTGATTTTGCAGAAAACATAGAACCTATGGGTAAGTTTCTTTCACCCCAAAAAAGTGGAACGGACATGGAAGGATTTCCTGATAAGTTGGCCATTTGGGTGAAAGGAAGTTTATCAAAGCTCTCTTTAGCGATAATTTTCACTCTGCCGGTTTTAATAAGTAGCTTTCCTGCTCCAATTGAATTTACCATTCCCATTAAAACTTTATCAGTAGTAGCTATGTCTTCTGAACCAAGTAATACTGGCGGTTGGGATCCAACTGGAGTGAGGTGGAGATCATATTTTTCATGAAACTTTGCGTAGGAAAGAGAAATTTCATGCCAATATCTTTTGGCCCTGACAAATTCAGTGGCACTAAGATTTCTACCAATTAGCCCAAGTGTTTTAGTAATAAGTTCTACTTCATTTTTAGCAGCATATTTACTTAGTTTTGATGAAATCAAATCTAAATCTGCACCTACGTGCGCGCAAAGGTTTACCAGATAAGAATTTGCAAGTTGTTCACCATCGACTTCTGGAGAGATTTCTTGTACTTCATGACCTAGATCTTTTAATAAAATAACAGTATCTAAAATGGCCTTCACTACATCTTGGTGAATAGGCCCTCCCATAATTGACTTAACTGAGTATCCAATTTTTAATTTTGGGACATCACTTTCAAGTGCCTTAAGATAGCTCCCATCTGGAGGACAAATATTATAGGGAGCGCCAAGTTCTGGGCCATTAGTGCAATCTAGCATGGCCGCACTATCACGGACACTTCTAGAGAGTATATGTTCTACCACCGCTCCATCTAAAATTTCACCATATAAAGGCCCGGTGGGGTTTCTTCCCCTTGTTGGCTTAAGGCCAAAGAGTCCACAATTAGAAGAAGGAATTCTGATAGAACCACCTCCATCTCCTCCATGGGCAAAAGGCACAATTCCTGCGGCAACAGCAGCGGCAGAACCACCACTAGAACCACCTGAAGATCTAGATTGATCCCAAGGATTTAAGGTCGGCCCAAAGAATTCAGGTTCAGTAGTTCCCATAATACCAAACTCAGGGGCATTGGTTTTACCAAAGATGACTACCCCGGCCTTTTTAAATCTTTTGACGAGTTCACTATCTAAAACTGAAATATGATCTTTCAAGGATTTTGAACCTGAGGTAATAGGTGTTCCCTTATAGTCAGCAATGAGATCTTTTAATAAAGTAGGAACGCCATTAAAGGGGCCTGAGATATCTTTTTTTAGGTGTTCAAAGGCCATATCATGCATGGGAAAAATAATTGCATTAATCTTTTTCCATTTTTCTGCGCGATCAATGGCCGCATCTAGAACTTCTTTTTTAGTTATTTCTTTTTTGTTGATTAATTCGGCCAGGCCTAGTCCATCAAAGCTTTCATATTCGGAAAATTTAGTCATGATATCTCCATTTAATAATGGGACATTAATATCATCAATCTTTAGCTATATAAAGGGAGAGTCGGTTTCCCGTAATTTTCTTAAAAAGATCAAGGGTGAAAACCTGGGACTTCTTTATTTTGCATTCAAGCGAAAAAGGTGCGTAGCGTGATGTCTCTGAGCGTTTTTTCCCTTGCACAATATCTACAAAGTTATAAGCATAGACGTTATGAGTTGGATTATTGGAGAGTTTATTAAAACTCATTACTTGAAGTTTGGATCCAGAGTTAATGTAGGTATCTTCATCTAACTTAACTTGAACATTGAATATGCACCAGTTGCCTTGAATATCTCGGGACGAATCCGCTGTGTAGAGCATTCCATTTTGGAAAATAATTGGTCGCATCCGATCGACGACATTTTTTTGATAATAGACAAATTTCAAATTGCTACTGGTCTTTATCCAAAGATTCCTCTGGTATTTATCTAAGCTTTGTTGAGGATCAATTTTACTTTCAGAAACAACTCTTTTTGCCGCTCCCCTGGAAGAACACTTAAATTGGTAATGAGGTTTTACCTCAAGAGAAAATGAATCTCGGGCGGGGAAATACTGACTTGTAAAAGAAAGGTTTCGTACCTTCTCTTCATATTTTAAATTGACGTAAAAATTTTTATTCCACAGGTAAATATTTATACCACCTAAGCTAATCACTTTTCCCTGCTTGGAAGTGGTATCAAAATTTACTTCTTTAACGAAATTTTGAATTTGATTGGCCTTAACGGTTTGTCCTGGGCTCGCAATATTTAGCTCGCACTTAAATATTTTGGCCCAGGTTGAAAAAGGGATCAGTAATAAAAGAATAAATATTTTCATGACTTAAAGGATAAAGAAAAAAAAACTAAAGAAGAAGGGCCAAACCCCTTCTTCTTGCTCTTTTTTTAGCTTTTTTGATCAATTTCTTGATTTTCTTATGAGAATTTTTAGGACTTCTTCTAAAGGAGGCCGCGTAATCTATAGCAGACTGATTAAAATTATCTCGCGTCGATAAATCGATATTTTTCTTTAGAAGCATTTTAACAATTTCTACTCTCTCAGGGCCTGGGGCCGTCCCCATACCAGTAATGGCCAAAATAAGGGCGTTTCTACCATGTTTATTGATTTCATTAACAAGATTAGATTTGCTTAGAATTTTACCTACAATAGAAGAGTATCCCATTGTAGCGGCCAACATAAGGGCATTTTCTCCATTCTCGTTTTTATAAACTAATCCTGCTCCATGCTTTAAAAATAGCTCAGATATATCATAGGCCCCGACTTCAATGGATCTTACAAGACCTGTTTCTAAAGATGCACCAGCATTGATAAAGGCCAAAACAATAGATCGATTGCCTTTTTTAATAACCTTATTTAACAGGTACCCCTTAGGTAGGTTAAATTTCTTCGCGTTAACATCTGCTCCCTCGATAATAAGAGAAATTATTTCTGTATTATCACCTCTTTCAACGGCCTCAACGAAGCTCTTACCTAACTGGGCCTGGATTTTAGTCATATTTTTAAATTTGGCCACTACTTCTAATTTTTTGGAGTAATTTTTTAGCTTTCTTAATCTTCTTTTAGATTTAATAGCATTCACAAATTTATTAATGCGAACATTTTGACCTATTAGATGTCTAAATTTTAAGGCAGTTCTCGCCTTTTTGAGTTTTTCCTTAAGTCCCATTACTTTATTAACAGTTCGAATCCAGGTGAGAGAGTTTAAGTGCTTAGTCGATTTTTTATATAGATCTTCAAGAGGAGCAAAATATTTTTTAAATTTTGCTCGACTTTGTGTCCACATAAAATCTGGGCGATCACTTGAAAGCCAACGACCACCTAAAATATTTGCATCTTTATCGAGCTCTAAAACATATTCATAATTTTTTGTGGCGATAGAATCTTGATTAAAACCTGGCCCCCACGATTGAGAAATTTCAGCAATATAGTACATGGTAGTTTTAACAAAAATTTCTTGTACTGTTCCTTCGGCCGCACCTGGAGTAGCTCCATTTTGCGGGTTGCCCATTTTGGAATCAAAGGCCACAACGGGTTGGTTCCATACTTCCATGTCACGGGTGATATCAATTACAAAACCTTCATCTCTTTTAATCTGGTTGGTTAATACAATATGGAAGGCACCAGCATTTACTCCTTCACAACTAGGTCCTATCAGTTCTGCCATTTTGAGAGCATAGTCTTCAACAGTGATTTCACCTTTTTCAAGTTTTTCCTTTAGATCTTTTTTATCCAGGTTACATCTAGATCCTAAAAATTTTGATTCACCGGGGTTTAAGTGCAAGAACATAGTTAGAAGGGCCTTCATGTCTGAGGAACCAAATTCAACTTCACTTCCGAGGGCACCTTTTACTGAAATAGCTCCAGGTTCTTCAAAGGCCAATGTGGCCGGTGCCCAAGCATGACAAAGTCCTTCCCAATAAGGGATATCAAAATCTTGATCAAAAGTTGAGCTTCCAGGAACCGTTCTCATAATATCAGTTCTCTTTCGTTCAAATCTTGTAAGTGACCAATCTTTATCTCCCAGGTAAATATCCCATTTTTCAGCAGGAGATAATTTGGATAAATCTACGCCACTGAGATCATCCATATTTAAAAGAGAGTAACCATATTTTTCATGCTCTTGAGAGGTATATTTATTCCAACGAAAAGTTATGCCTCCTTTTTCCGTTGGCCAATAATCTCCACTCCAAGGAATTACCGTTAATTGCCCTGTAACCGGGAGAGTTTCCAGATTTTTTTCATAATCATTAGAAAATTGTCCTGGTTTATTGAATTCGTCCCATCTTGAGAAAGTGTGGGCCGATGTAGAAAGAAGTGTCATCATGGTAATTAAGATGAGATTTTTCATAATATTTTTTCCTTGAGTAGAAATTAGAGAGGGCGATAGTAATTAGATATAGGCGTAATTTAAAGTAAAAATTTCACAATTTTCTTGTTATATTTAGTGCTGACAATTAATCCTTGTCTAAACGTGTCATAACGTCGTATAAAACCAATGACGCACTAGGAGATATTTGTGAAATTAACGCTGTTATTAACTATTTTTTTACTGGCGCTACCAAGCTTTGCCGGTTTACCTCACGTTATTTTAAGCGGTGACAAAGGGGAAACTTTAGATGGGGGGACGTTTGATACCGCTGTTCTTAAAGAAAAAATCTATATGGTAGTTCATATAGATCCAGATGCTGCAAGTTTAAACGAACATGTTGATGAGGCCTTAGAGGCGGCAAATTTTCAATCAAAATATTACGGATCTGTTGCTATTATTAATGCCAAAGCAACTTGGATGCCCAATGGGATTATTAAGATCGCCCTTAAAGGCCAACGTAAAAAACATCCAGATACTATTTATGTTTTAGATTATTCGAAAACTTTTGTTAACGAATGGAATTTTAAAGATGATAGTTCCAGTTATATGGTCTTAAATAAAAAAGGAATTCCTATTTTTAGAAAAGATGGAAAACTTTCTGATCAGGATGTTAAAACTTTGATCAAGACCATTCGAGATAATCTTAAATAAAACAAGGGCCCCGAAGGGCCCTAATTTCTTACTGCATAGTTTCCATTAATAATTGGTTTAGATGTTCAGGGGTGACACCATTAACTTCAGCAGCTTTTTCGATTAATTGAGTTAGACTTTCGCCATCACCATTTTTGAATTCTTTGATTGCTTTCATCCCTTCATTTAGATCAAAACCAAAAAGTTCTTTAGCTAGAGCGTCAGCATCACGATCAGTCATCGATCTAGTTTTAGATGCTTTTTTCCAGTTTTTGGCGATTCTCGCCATTTTCTGCCCTCTCTCAACACTTAGACCAAACTTAAGTGCAATTCCTTCACCGACTGCTTCAACTTGAAGCTTTTCCATTTGAGCGGCAACTTTCTCAAGATCCTTTTCAGATCCTGTACCTTCTTCGTAGAGATTTCCGTTGATATCTTCCCAGTAACCACCTCCAACACCCCAAACATCAACGGCATAATCGTCAAAATAATCTAGGTCATAGGCATAATAATCTCTTACGTAAGAATAGATATCGATGGCGTAATCAAAACCATCATCAGCTTCAACTACGATCCAACCACCACCTTGGTAGGTATAAGTTTTTTCAAGCCAGAAGTTACCAAAAGCGGCAGGATTAAAAGTGAGATTATCTACGAAACTTATCGCATAATCATATTTTGTAGGGGTGTATCCACCTCCACCACCAAAGCATCCCACTAAAAATATAGTAGATACTGATGCTATTATTACTGCCAATTTTTTCATTCCTTTCTCCTTATTTGGGCATTGATCTCCCTACCTTGCATTTTTTAGGCCAGGTCAACGCACTAGATTACAACGGCGTTACGCGTCGCATGGTGCATTCTGATAATGATAAAGGGGACTAAGAGCTATCTAGACCAAGGAGGAGGGGCGAAAAAGACCTGGCGATCTGGGCCCTCAATAGGCTCTCGGTGGATCATAGAATGTTTATCCAACATATGTTCAATGGTATCTCGCTCTACCAGAGTATCTTTTTTAGCGCCTCGCCCATAAAAACTTAGAATCTCCGCTTCGAGATTAATATTGTCATCTCGCAAATTTCCCGTGAGCTGGCGGCGAGTAAGTTTTCTCCCCGTGGCCAGGGCCACGTGATCAAAATGACGGTTGGTTTTTTTATTGATGGGATTAAAGAAAATAATATCACCGGTTTTAGGGAAGATTCTTACCCCTACGGAATTACTCTCATCTCGAGCTATACCCCAATCGATATCATCAGGTCTTTTTTGTCTTCTTGCTCTGATATACCGGATACGATTCTTTATCCTACCGGCCAAGACTGATAACCAGGCCTGAGTCCAATAGACTACTTTGCCAAATTTCTTTTTTTTAATTTTATCGTTGATAAAAATATATTGCCTGTTTACCCAGGACTGATCCACCACACCAGTTTTTACAGCAAAAAGTAAAATAATTTCGAAACAAGAGGCCGAAGAGTATGGCCCTAATTTATTTGGTTTATTTAAAACTGCCCAGCGACTAAAATCACTAGCACTTAATTTAAAATCGGGTAGGGTCGTAGGATACCAAGGTCTTAGATGTTTACTTTTATAATCTTTAAACATTTCTTGATAGATTTTAACGGCATCGGTTTGAGCAATACATGTAGAAGAAATGAAAATTAAAAATATTAATGTCTTTTTTATATTCATAATTCCTAATATAACTCATTTTTAATCTCATGATAGTGAAGTCTTAAATTTTTTCATAAAAAAAACTGGTTCTAAGTTTTAGGGGTTGTTATACTAAGCTCATGGATGAAATAGCTGCCGCCAAAGTATTAATAATTGAAGATGATCCAGGTGATTTGCATTTTCTAGGAAAAATTCTCAGCGCAGAAAATTATAAAATATATTTGGCCACTAACGGTGAAGAGGGAATTAAACGGGCCCTTAAGGTGATACCTGACTTGATCCTTTTAGATGTGATGATGCCGGGGATAAATGGTTTTGAAGTCTGTGAGCGTTTAAAAAAGGATCCCATTACTTTAGGAATTCCCATAGTGTTTCTAACAGGAAAAACAGATCCTGAAAGTATTATTAAGGCCTTTGAAATTGGAGGGGCCGATTACTTAACCAAGCCTTTTAATTCTGCGGAACTCCTGGCCCGAGTTTTTACTCATATCAACCTGGTTAGGAATACAAAAGGATTAGCTAAGAAAATCGAAGAAATAAATGAGCTGATGCAAATGGTTTCTCATGATCTATCTAATCAACTTTTTGGAATATCAGGTATTTTAGATATTATTGATCAAGAGAATGAAGTGAAAAGCTATCTCCCTATGCTAAAAAATGCTGCCAATAATTCTATGGCCATCGTAGAGCTCATTAAAGAATTGATTTTTTTCGATGATAAAAAACAAGACTGGGATTTAACCTCAGTGGTGGTAAAGGATTCACTAAAGGTGGCAATTGAACCTCTCGCAATTAAATATAAAAATAAAAAGATAGTAGCTCAATGGGATGAGATTCCTGATGATTTATGTATTCTCGCTCATGAAAGATCTCTCACTCAATCGGTTTTTCCCAATATTCTTTCAAATGCTTATAAATTTTCCCATGAAAATGGGACTATTGAGATTATTTCCAAGGTGGCAGGGGATATTGTTAAAATTATGATTAAGGATCAGGGAATTGGTATCCCTGTAAAATCTGTTCCCAAGCTTTTTACTTTTGATAAAGTAATTTTGCAAACAGGGACCATAGGGGAGCCAAGCATTGGTTATGGCCTTCCTCTAGTTAAAAAATTTATGGATGCTTATGGAGGAGGAATTGAATATTTTTCTCCGCCTCCAGGAGAAACTAGCGGAACTCTTGTTATTTTAACCTTTAAGTTAGGAAATATTAACGAGGTGAGTCTTTAGCGGCAACTTTTATAGTTCTACCAAAGTTTCTTTTAAAAATATTTCTTCTTGCTGCTTCACTTTGAGCGGTCTTTCTCGTTTCATCAGGGACCCAGTTTTTATCAGCACAATCAGTACAGATCCATTTACCGGTTACTTCAGGAACACGGTGATCGTAGAACTCAACATCGGGTAAAATACCTTTGCAATTTTCACAAAAGGTTCTATGCCCATGGTGGGAATGGGTTTTTTTCTTTCTCGTGTTATCAAAACGGGTTTTTTTTACCTTCACTTTTTCAGTGGATTTAAAACCTGCTTTCATTAATTGATCTTTTAGACTGCTCATTATCTCTTCCTACGCTTTCTTACGTTTTTGATAAAATAATCTAACAAAGGCCCTGGATCAAGTATTTTGTCCCCTAGAGTATGAGAAAATTCAGGGTGCCATTGTACAGAATAGATAAATCGGTCCTTTAGATCCTTATATCTGTAGGCCTCGATAACTCCGTCCTGTGGGCAGTAGGCCTCGGCCACGAGCTTTTCCCCCAATACTTTGATTCCCTGATGATGGACTGAGTTAACTACCATAGGCCCATCAGGATAGATCTCACTTAAAATAGACTCTGGGTGGAAAGCAATTTCATGAAAAATTTCATCATAGGCCATACCCTCTCGGTGGATTATAGGGGATTTCGTCTCTAGGGCAATATCTTGGTAGAGCTTACCTTTAAAATAGACGTTGATGAGTTGATGACCTCGGCAAACTCCCAAGACAGGAATTTTGTTAAAATAAGCAAAATCCATGATTTCTATTTCAAATTGATCCCTATACTGATCTCCAGGCCAGCGGCCATTTTCGATCATTTCCTCATCATAGCTTTGGGGAGATACATCATTGCCACCCTGAAAGACGATGCCATCTAACTCACCTAGAAACCCCATTAAGGCCTTCCCTTTAATGTCTGGAATTAAAATAGGCATGATATCAGGAGCTGAAAGATAGTCTACCATATCATTTTCTACGTAGGTGAGGGTCTTCTTACTATAGGCATCACGGTTTTTATCCGGATAAAAAAAGCATGGGGTAATTCCGATTTTTAACATTTAACCACCATATTTAAATTTGATCTATTTTCCAACAATTTTTGACTTTTTTGCTCTGAATCATTCCCTTTGCTATAATAAATTTATGGCAGAACAGTCCCTCGATCCAGATATTCAATTTGCTCTACTTAGTGGCCAGGAAAAGGCCGGACTTTTACTGAGTCTGTTGGGGGTGAAATCCTCACAACTAATCTTTGAACATTTAAAAGATAATGACGTTAAAAGAATGATTAACTCTATGTCTGATGTGAGGAAGGCCCCAATTTGGATGTCTAAAAGAGTCTTGGAAGAATTCTATTCGCGAATTGCTGAAGAATCTGAACTTTTATTTTCTGAAAATAAAGGAAAAGATTTCATTGTTAAAACTTTAGGAGAAGAGCGAGCTGAATCTCTTTTAGGACAGATCGTAGAAGTGGGGGAATCCCGCACACTTGAATCGCTAGAACTTGTGGACGCTAGAACACTTGCCAACTTTTTATTAAATGAACATCCGCAAACCATTGCTCTTGTCATGAGTCACTTGAGTCCTGAAAAAGGTGTGGATGCTCTTAGACGTTTACCCGAGGCACTCCAGGCAGAAGTAGTTCTTAGAATTGCCAACCTTGATTATGTTTCTCCTGACCTGATCTCTCAGTTAGATGAGGTTTTAAAAACCGAACTATCAACTCTGGGCTCTATTGATACCTCCAATATCGGTGGTGTTGAGCCGGTGGCAGATATGTTAAACCTTATGGATAAAAATACAGAAAAAAATATCATGGGTCGTGTGGAAGAGAAGGATCCAGAATTAGCGGAAGAAATCAGAAACCTCATGTTTGTTTTTGAAGACGTTGTCTTTGTTGACGATCAAGGTATTCAAAATCTATTAAAAGAACTTGATTCTAAAGATCTGGCCATCGCTTTAAAGACTGCGCCTGAAGAAGTTAAGGCCAAAATGCTTGCCAATATGTCTACTCGGGCCGCTAAGTTATTGACCGAAGATTTGGAGTCTCTTGGGCCTACCAGACTATCTGATGTGGAGAGTGCTCAAAGTCAAATTGTTCAAAAAATTAAAGACCTTGAAGCTAAGGATAAGGCGATCATTACTCGTGGTGGTGAAAGTGGCGACACTTTCGTCTAGAGAAGCTCTCGTGCAGCAGCAATAATTCCATCTTTACTCATACCGTGTAAATCATAAAGTTGATCTGCTTTATAGGCACTCTGACCAAATTTTCCATTATTACCAATAGACTTAAGTTTAAAATCTACGCCATCAATTTTTAATTTGTGAACTAGTTGAGCTCCCATTCCGCCAATTAACTGGTGATCTTCAATGGTGATTAGTTTTCCATTACCATTTAGAGCTTCTTTAACAGTTTCCACATCAGGATAATTTACAAAAGAGTTATTTATAACTGTTGCACTAACTCCCTCTTTTTCTAAGGCCTCACCGGCAGCAAGAGCTTTAGGCAGCATGGAACCACTAGAAACAATTACTAGGTCACGACCTTTTTTATAAACTTGAGATTTCATCCATGGATAGTCCATATTTTTATCATAATAAGCTGGGAAGTTTTCCCTACCTAAAAAGAATAAAACACTATTTGGGGTTTTTCCCGCCTCTCGCTCTTTGGCAAAATTAGTTAAGGCCTGATACATCAAGGACTCTGCTTCACTAGAGCAAGAAACTTGTACACAGGTAATATGAGGAATCGCAGAGACGGCAGCTAAGTAAGTTGTTGCCTGATGAGAAGCACCATCGGCGGCATCTTGAAAACCTGTATGAGAAAAAAGTCCTATAACTGGGGCCTGAGAAAGAGAGGCCATAATTAGTGGGAGATTTCCTTTCGTGATTCCAAACTGGGCGAAAGTATCTACAATTGGAATCATTCCCTGTTTAGAAAGTCCAACAGCAGTTGAAATCATATTAGATTCCGCTACACCAACATCAAGAAAACGTTCAGGAAATTCTTTATGAAAAGGGGCAATTCCGGTTGAGCCTTGAAGATCTGTAGAGATAGAGAAGACAGGAAGTCCTTCTTTAGTCGCTCGAATGGCCGCTTTGGCAAATCCTGGTTGGACCTTTTCAACCACTACGTCCGATTTAGTCTTAGGTTTTTCATCTACTGGTTTTTTTAAAATTTCATGGGCCCAGCCTAAAAACTCGCTGGGAAGCTTCCCTTCATAGATTTCTTCAAGAAAAGGAATAAAGTCAGCACTATAAGGTTTTATGGGATAACCATGTCCACCAGAGCTTGCTTCCATAGTAGATTTTATGCCAAAGCCTTTAACGGTTTTAACAATCAGGGCAACAGGAACGGAAGGATCTTTTTTGACATCTTCTAATCCTTTTTCAATCGCTAGATAAACTTCTTGTAGGTCATTACCATTTTGTACAACAGTTGTTTTCCAACCTAAAGTAGCAAGCGAATCAAAGGTGGGATTCATAGAAAAAGAATCTTCATCAATTCGTCCACCTAGTTTGGTATTATTATCAGACACCACCATCAAGAAGGGATTAACTAGTCCTTTTTTGGCGAACCCTGGAATGGCGGCAAAGGATTCCTTGGCCTCTCCTTCCATTGATGCACCATCAGAAATAGTACAAATTGTTACTCGATCATTTTTTAAAAGTTTATCAGCAATCGCTAAACCTTGGGCCTGAGGAAGTCCAGAACCTAGAGGTCCATTAGAGATATAAACTCCCTCGGGGTTGAGATGGGCCTCTCCGTGACCGGTCAACTTAGATTCAATTGATCTAAATTTAAAAAGGTCTTCAGGAGTTAAGTCGTCAAATTTATAATTGGCCCGAAGGGCATAGACACCATTTTCGGTATGTCCTGCATCGTTTACGAAGTTATAACTTTTATACCAGGCACTCTCTTTAAACATGAGCTCATGAATTGAGGACATAATTTCAGCAAAAGCTGCAGGGCCACCCCAGTGAGCAGCGGCGCCACCAGTGACGGCATTTTGATTCATTAGAGCAACAAAGGCCCGAGTGGCCTTGGGATCTGCTAGAGTAATATCTTTTCCCCCCATATTCTTTACCATTTGTTGGTATTTGGGGAGATCTTTGGGAGTTTCAGCGAGTTTTTGGGGGATGTTTAAAGGAATCAGTTGTTGTTGCATCGATTGTGTCCTCTAGGATATTTAAGTATTCGTAAAATTAACCTTCAAGCTTCATCTTGGCCATGCTTTCTCAGTGCATTGATAGCAAAATATTTCCATTTGGGAACTCTTTTTTGCTAGATTGATGGAATGGTTAAAAAATGGGAAACAAAATCGGAAAAATCAGTCCTAAGTGCCAAGGTTTTTAAATATCGTGAGGTAGAGCGCACCTCTCCAGACTCGGGAAAAACTGGCAAATTTGATGTTCTCGACTGCTGGGACTGGGTCAATATTGTCGCTTTAACTGCAGAAAATGAAGTGGTGATGGTGGAACAATACCGTCAGGGCATAGATTCTATAACCTTGGAAATCCCTGGTGGAGTAGGACATCCAGGAGAAGATATAATTGATGGTGCCAAACGCGAACTTGCGGAGGAAACCGGATATCAGTCTACTGAGTGGGTAAAACTAGGCCAAGTAGATGCCAATCCTGCTTTTATGAGCAATACTTGTGCCACCTACCTTGCCTTAAACTGCCAAAAGGCAGGCCCACAAAATCTCGATCCTCTTGAAGAAATTGATATTAAGCTGGTTCCACTAAAGGATATTCCAACCCTAATTAAAGAGGGAAAAATCACGCACTCATTAGTAGTGGCGGCCTTTCATCTCTTTGACCTTTCTACTTCTTCTTAGTCGTTTTCTTTTTAGTTTTATTCTTGGGAAGCAAGGTAAACCAATCATCTTTGATGATGGGATGAAAGTAATCGGCCTCATCAACTAAAAGACGACTAGTTGTTTCTTCAACCGCCGCAATTTCTATTCTCACCCCTTCAGATTTTAAGTGAGCAACAAGCTCCACATAATCTGAATCTCCCGAAAGTAGAATAATAGTATCCACCTTACTCGCAAGCTGTGTGGCCTTAATTGAAAGGGGAATATCAGCACTTTTATGGCAAGGGACTACCGAGCCGTGATAATTTTGGTGTAACCGCTCACTTAGCTTAGTGGAAATATTTTTTCCTTCTCTGAAATAGATTAATCTATTGAGTCCCCGGTCCATTAAAAGCCTGGGGATAAGGGTATCAAAATTGATCATGGTGGCCTCATTTTTGGTGATGCCGTGAATACTTCTTTCGATATTATTTCCATCTATTAAGATAGCAACGCTTTGATTTATTTTTATTTTATTTTCCATCCGCCAAACCTATCACCTCGCATAAAGTATTGACAATCCCCTGATTTAGTTATCATGATAACCAAATGAATTTAGATGATATCTTTGGCTTTAAGCTCTACAAGAATTTTTCACTGCTAAAAGGTCTAATCTTTGAGGAATTTCACCATAAAAAGATAGATATCAACTTTGAACAGTGGGTCATACTAAACCGCCTTTGGGACCACGACGGATTAACCCAACACGCTCTTTTAGAGCTGACCATGCAAAAGAAGGGAAACTTAACCCGCACCTTAAAAAAAATGGAAGAGTTAAGCTTACTCACAAAAAAAAATAACAAGGACGATTTAAGATCTTTTCGAATCTTTTTATGCCCAAAAGCAAAAAATTTAAAAAATAAACTTCGAAAAATTGTCTTGGAAAAAATATCATTAGCATTAAAAGGAATTGATAAAGAGGACTTAAAAATTGCAAATCGGGTATTAGACCAGATGGAAAAAAATATAAGGAGCATATAAATGTGGAAAAAATTAGCGATTACATCCCTTCTTCTTTGGGTAATTAGTATTTCATACATTGGTTACAGGGTTATGTATGGAACGGCGGAAGTGGTAGATAAAAGAACTCAGATCACTTTAAATGGAGAGGATCGGGAGTTGGTGCTAGGAGAGATGAGGCTTTTGCTTAAGGGATTAAAAGGAATATTAGGGGGCCTTGCTGATAATGATTTTAAAAAAGTGCAAAAGTCAGCAAGTGGAATTGGTATGGTAATGGCCGTTGATATAAACCCTTCTTTAATGTCTAAGCTACCAATGAGTTTCAAGACAATGGGAATGGGGGTTCACGAGGCCTTTGATCAATTGGCCAGTGAGGTATATCAAATGAATGAAAAACAAGTACTAAAAAGAGTTGATAAGATTATGAGTTCTTGTTTGGCCTGCCATGAAACTTATAAAATCATAGAAGAGAATTAATGCTGGCAATGGGGGCAGTAAAATGTCCCCCTTCCCGCCAGGGTAATCTTCTTAACAACACCACCACAAAGACCACAATCTTTTTGAAAAAAGACGACCAAGTGATTGAGCGCCTCGCCTTTCTCCCCACTGGCATCCCGGTAGCCTCCCCAAAAAGTAGCGCCATTTGCTTTAATACTTTTATTTAAAATGGCATCGGTTGCTTTTTTTAACCTAACGGATTCTTTCCTAGTGACTTTGCCGGCCCTTCTAGTAGGTCTAATTCCCGCCAAGGCGCAGATCTCCGAAGCGAGATAGTTCCCAATCCCAGCAAAGTATTTTTGATCCAACAAGAAGGGCTTTAATTGTCTTCCCGGATATTTTCTAAGAACTCCGTATATATATTCAGCGCTAAAATCTTTAGAGAAAGGATCGGGACCTAAACGAGTAAGATAAGATTTCTTTCCCTCCTCATCTAAATAATGAAGAAAACCAAATCTTCTAGGGTCTACATAGCTTAGATAAATATCATCACAGACAAATTCCACATGTTTATGTTTTTCATTAAGAGACTCTTTAGAAATTATCCAACCGCCAGTCATACCAAGTCCTGATAAGATATGCTGATCTCCTAATACAAAGTTTAAAACCTTGCCGTATCTTTTAATCTCAGAAATCTCCATCCCCTCGGGATCAAAACTCTTCTCCCCAAAAAGAGAACCCACTACTGGAGAGTAGTTCACCTTCTTAATCTTAAAAGGAAGATGCTCGCTGAGCTGAGATTTTATGGTTTCTACTTCTGGTAGCTCAGGCATATAGCTTGTAATTCCTTGAAAATATTTGAGAATATTTCTGGATTGTCTCCAATTAGTGCCGAAGCTATCAAATTTCCTTTAATTGGAATAGTTAGAAAGTCGAATTACCATCTGATTTAAAGTCTTTGGATTAATTTGTTAACAGAGGATGAGGTTAAATCTTTGAAGTGCCAATTTGGAACTTCAAAAGAAGGAAGCGGCTTTACTTCGTTGTTTGGTAAATACAGACCTTAAGGCCAAGGGTGGCGGAAGTGAAAATCCATTCGGCTCAATATTGAGCTGAATAGAAGTCTATAAAAACAGTACGTTATACGGCTTGATCTATAACTATTTACGGTAAATGAAATAATTGACTGTATTTGGTAATTCTTTTTTATACTCTCGGCCAGGAAAATTTCAGCTGAAATTCTTTATAGATTTTTTGTTTTAAAAACTTACCTAAGGGGTCTTAGTGAAGATCAAATTTACGCCATTAAAGGGTATTATAAAAAACATATGAGAGACCTAACTTAAATCTAAAGAAGAATACGATATTTTGAAGTCGCAAATTGCGACTTCAAAGGTAGGGCGAGGTGGTAAACAAAAACTTCCGATGGTTTTTTCAGAGAATGGCCTGGCCATGCTATCTGGAGTTTTAAATACCTTTCTTTTTTGCAAGTTCTTTCTCTTTTTTTAATTTTCGTTTTTCTTTAATTCCCAATTTTTTCTTATCCTTGTTTTGGGCCTTATCTTTGCTACCTCTGTCTTGTCCTTTTGCCATGCTTTGTCTCCTGGTTATATTCTTTAGAGTAAAAAAAATAGAAATATTTTGTAATAGCTAAGATCGATTACAGAATTAAAGGAAGATTTTCTGTAAAGAAGCGTAGTTGATGAACCTTAGACCTTATATTTTCTAAGTACAAGCGAATAACAGGTTGATTTGAATACATTTGCAGGTAAGGGAAGTGATAGTTTGTAGTTTTTAATATTTGCAAAAATATGGATTTCGGGTTCTTAGGAACATTTCGCCACATCCACCATTGGATAGTGTCGAACAGCTGGATCTTAGTTTTAATTAGTTGCGAATGCAACCAATCTGCACTAAGTTAGGATCGTGAAAGACTATCTTAAATTTCGGTCTGCGCTTCAAAGCTTTGCACGGCAATTTGATGGGAATGGTTCGATTCAAACTCCATGTGGTGCAAATGTTTCCCCGACTAAGGCCCATGCCATTATGGAGATTGGTGCGACTAATGGGAAATGTCTTAATCAGAAGGAGTTGGCCACTTTGCTGGGTCTGAATAAAAGTAATATTTCAAGATTAATACAATCTTTAGAGAAAAGTAGTTTTATAAAAAGAGTCATCTCTGATTCAGACAAAAGAGCTCTTTTATTAGAATTAACGGCAAAAGGAAAAAAGATGTGTAAGCGATTAGAGCTTTCATCTAAAAAATATATTGAAGAACTATTAGGTCATATTCCAAAAAGTAAACATAAGGACTTAATTGAAACTTTGGAAGTATTAAATAGAGCAAATAGCTTGCTTAAAGAGGTTAAAAATGAAAAAAATATCTAAAAAAATATTGCTGCCTATATTCTCGATTTTTATTTCCTCTCAAGGGTGGACACAAAACTCTGCACACAATTATAATATGTCTCTTTTAAATAATGGACACGAAATTAACTCTTCTGATAAAAGGCGACCTGTTAAAATGACAGCTGAGATGAGTAAACATCAGTTAAAAAATATGAGAGATCACTTGGAGGCGATTGCATCTATTGTCAGTGCGCTGGCAATAAAAGATTTTGAAAAAATGCAAAAAGAATCTGTACGTCTTGCTAGTTCTCCAAAAATGAAAATGATGTGTAATAACATGGGTAAGGCCACACCTGGTTTTACTGAGATGGGACTTGTCTTACATAGCACCGCTGATAAGCTTGTTCATGCTGCCAAGAAAAAAGATTACGACCTTTTTGTTAAAAAACTAGGTGCTACTCTTCGGACTTGCACCTCTTGTCATTCCACTTTTAAGCAAGAGATTGTTTCACAAGAAGAGTTTCATAAATCTATGTCTAAAATCCATTGATTAAAAATTGATGACAATTATAGCCTTTCAGTAGAAAATAATTAAACTTAGGTGAAAACTTGGAGGGAAAACATGACTGATGAGGAAATTAAAAATTTAGGACCGCTCGCATCCTTGGTGGGAACCTGGGAGGGAGATAGTGGAATAGATACTGCACCTGCTAAAGATTTAGGAGTTATGGAGACCCCTTATCGTGAGCGTTTAGTTTTTGACCCTCTTTCCCCAGTGGAAAATCATCAACAAAAACTTTTTGGACTTCGCTACCAGACCACCGTTTGGCCAATTGGTGCTGAAGATCCATTTCATGAAGAACTTGGTTACTGGCTTTGGGATCCCAAGGCCTTGCAGGTAATGAAATGCTTTATGGTTCCTCGAGGGGTTACAGTCATTGCTGGAGGAAGTGCCAGTCCTGATTCAACAATTTTAGAAATGAAGGCGACTCTTGGTTCCCAAACCTTTGGTATTTGTTCAAACCCTTTTTTAGATGAAAACTTTCAGACGGAAATTTATACACTTAAAATCACCAAATACGATGACAACAGTTTCTCTTATGAAGAGGATACTCAATTAAAGATCCCAAGTCTTTCCGGTATTTTTCATCATACAGATAAAAACACTCTCAACAGAGTTAATTAACCTGCAGATGTTGTGTGTTTAATAAATCATTTATGTTTAAAAAGTATCTCTTGAATCAGGTTTTGTTTTAGAGTAAAATAGCCTTAATATGGAGATTTTAAAATATATAAGTATTTTTTTATTCCTGATGAATTCTGCGCTGGGGGAAGGTTTTAGTAACGCTCAATTTAACCGCCGCTTGCAAACACTCAAAAATATTAATCAGTCCTTGGCCTATAGGGTTATCAATTTAAAAAATAATTGTTTTTCCAATAGGAGATTTCGTGTCAATCAAAGCAAGAGAGAACAAATTTTAAGAATTCTTCCGAGAGGAGTTTTGGCCTCGTTACATTCTGTTGACATGGAGCATGGGGCATCATCCAGACGAAATCTGGATGGGAGATCTGATAAATACAAAAATAGTCCCGGGCGTATAGCGATAGATTTGGTGTTGGATTTACTGCGAAATGATATAGCTAATAATATTACGACTCTTGAACTTATAATGAAGATAGCCTGCTCATCTTCAAATCTTCTTACCAACTATAAACTTACTTCTCATGTGGCAACTTCAGTGGAGAATAAATTACTGCGAAATACAGGGAATTGCTGGGATTATGCCCATATTGCTATTCGTTTAGCAAAAGAGCTTAATATTCCTTTAACCAGGGCAGGTATGGGAATTCATCTTTTTGTAAAATATAGAATTCCCGATATTAAAAATAAGAAGATCTATTTTTATGTGGACTCACAGAAGTGCCCATCTTCCATGAGATGTTTAAATGATATTTCAGATCCTAAATCTTTTGCAAAATCCTCGCTAGTAAAAAAGGAAGAGATTATTAATAGATCCATGAAGAAGGAAAAATGTTATCGGGATGCCATGAAACGTGACCCTAATTACTATATATTTTCCGACCTTAAGAATATGAAATAAAAGGCTTCTTAGATTTTAAATCTCGCACAATCTTCAAGATTTTTTACTTATGAGCCAATAGGTTATTCCAAGTGATAACACAACCGCTGCTGTTGCGATCACATACATCGGGGTTAGCTCATTAAAGTCAAAAATTATAACTTTACGTGAAATTGCCATAAGGGCAGTGGCAACAACAAGCCTAACGGGAATGACATCAGTTTTAAGATACATGGTGATATTGATAAAAATTTCTATGGCGATTAATACCGCTAGAAATGCACCAAAAGTAGCAAGAATATCACTAATGCTTAGAAGTAGCACAGGAGGTGTCATGAGCCGTTGATATAAGACATAAATAACGTCACCAATTCCCCAAACAATGACTAAAACCATAAGCACGGCGAGAAACTTTACAGCAATACGAATTATTTTATGGAGAAAATCGACAAATGGATCATCGGATTTACTGGTAAATTCATGACCTGGCTCTGTAAACAATTTGTTTTCATCATTGGATTCCATCCAACTTCCTTTGGATAAGGTTAAGACATAACGTATTATAAACATTTCTCGCTCCATTTTGTAAATTAGCATGGAGGTGTTAGCGTACTGAAATAGTTGGTCAATTTTTGAATTAAAATTTTGATGCACCTATAGTATTCTTTTTTAAAGATTTAATTTTTTTATGGGCGGGATTATGAATTGGACTGGGGTCTTTGCAAGCTTTTTTATTAAGAACGGTAAACTAACTCTTCTTATCCTGATTTCATTATTTGTATGGGGAATAATTTCTTTTGTACTATCCACCAAAAAATATAATCCCACCATCGTGGCCCCCGCCTTTCAAATTATAGTTGATTATCCAGGGGCCAGTCGAAAAGAAGTCCTCGAGCAAGTTACCAAACCTTTAGAAAATATTCTTACTGATATCTCTGGAGTCGAAGATATATATTCTGTAACTACTCGGGGAGGAAGAACTACCATTAATGTTAATTTTTATGTAGGGGAAGACTTTAATGATGCCAAGATTTCTTTAAATGACCGTATTCAAAGTGATATGGTATTGGCCCCTCTAGGTATTCCTGAACCCATTATTACAACCATTGACCCCGATAATGTACCTGTGGCAGTCATAGCTTTAACATCTGGGGAATTAGATCCAATTGCTCTTCGCAAATACGCTTTTGTTCTTCGAGATCAACTCTCTAGGGTGAAAGGAACATCTCGTATCTTTGTTGTTGGAGGTCGAAGAAGAGAGCTTTCAATTACAATAGAATCAAAAAAACTGTCCACCTATGCCCTTGGAATAAACGATATAGCCCAGGCGCTGAAAAACAATAACCTTTATCTTCCATCCGGTCTTATAAAAGGTGCGGATGTTTATACTCCACTAGAAGTTATCGGGTGGGTTCAAAATCCTGAACAAGTTAAAAATATTGTCGTAGCAACAAAGGATGTGAAAAAAATTCAGATCAAAGATATTGCCACCGTTAGGGAAAGTGCCGAGGAAATTGAACAACATGTAAGACATTTAACCAAAAATTCCACGCCACAAGATAATGTTGTCTTAATAAGTGTGGCCAAATTAGCAGGAAGTAACATCACCGAAGTGACTGATTCTCTAAAACTAAAACTGGGGCAGATGAAAATTGATGAGGCAGTTTCGGCAAAAATTATTATCAATAATGGTGATACAGCAAGAGATGAGATAAACGGGCTACTTGAAAATCTTCTGGCCGCCATTTTTATTGTCATTATAGTTCTCTTTTTCTTTTTGAATATGAAGTCTGCCCTTTTAGTGGCCATCGCGATCCCCCTAACTTTATTATCTGTATTTGGCGTTGCCCACCTTGCGGGTCAAGATATAAATCGAATAACGCTTTTTGCTCTGATACTTTCTCTAGGGCTTCTAGTAGATAATGCTACCGTCGTAATTGAAAATATTGCTCGCAATATGTCAGGTGGAAAAAAAATTACCAAACAGGGTTTTATTGATTCTGTTAATGAGGTGGGCCCAGGACTTTTTATGTCCACCATAACAACAGTTATTGCTTTTATTCCAATGGCATTCATCTCAGGCATGATGGGCCCTTATATGGGACCTATCCCATTTTTTGTTCCCGCTGCCATTATCATTTCCATGTTTATATCGTTTTCCATAAATCCCTGGATGGCATCGGTAATTATTAGAAAATCATCCATCGTTACAAAAGAACCTGGAAGAATAAAAAAATGGGGGCAAAGCATATTGGCCTTTTATGGCAAAAATTTAAGAAAGATATTAAGTAATCGTAAAAAACGAAATATTACCCTAATGGGTATTTTATTTCTGTTGCTGGCATCGATTACTCTACCCGCTCTCTATCTGGTTAAATTTAGAATGCTCCCAAAGGCCAATGTAGATCAATTTTTTGTTTATGTTGATTTACCAGCGGGGGCCTCTCTAGAGGAAACTTATAAAGCAACTCAGGCGCTAGAAAAGGAACTTCTAACTTATAGAGAAGTTAACATGGTACAAAGTTATGTAGGGGTAGGCCCTATCACTGACTTTAATGGACTATTTAAAGGAGTTGAGAGCAGAAGAGGATTTAATCAAGCGACTATAAGAGTTGGATTGATCGACGATGATGAGCGCAAGCTTACATCGGAAGAATTAGTTCTTAAATGGCGCCCATTGCTTAATAGGTTGATGGAACCCAAAGTAAAATTACAGCTTATTGAGGACCCTCCAGGGCCTCCTGTTCTTTCTACTTTATTAGTTAAAGTTCAAAGTAGTAATCAGGAGTTACTAAGAAAAGTAGCACTAGATATTATGCCACAAGTAGAAAAGGTTGAGGGGGTAGTTGATGCTGATATGTCATTTCCAGAAAAGACCAAAACTTATCAACTTATTATAGACACTGCCGAGTGTGCCAGGACAAGAGTTACTCCCGCCCAAATTGTCACAAACATAAATGCTATGTATTCCGGCAAAGTTATTGGTATTTACCATCATAAGGAAAATATAGAACAAGAACTTATTCGTTTAAGATTTCATAAAAAGGCACGACTAAATATCAGCTCACTTGAAAATATTACCTTTCGCAATCCTTTTAGGATTTCAATTCCCCTTAGTCGTCTGGCCAAGGTTGAGGAGGTGGAGACTTCTCCTCCCTTGTTAAGGGAAAATCATAGAAATACTATCTATATTTTTGGAGAGATGGCCGATCGCTCTATTACCTATGCGGGTATTGATCTTTTAAAATTTCTATTTAGTTACAAACTAGATGATCAAAAAGGAGCTCGAACCAGTGTTGACTTATTTGGCGTAGATTATCAATCCTCAAAGGGAGATGCTATTAGAATTAGTTTGGGAGGGGAATGGGAACTAACCCTTGAGGTTTTTCGTGATTTGATTTTGGCCATGTTGGTGGCAGTTTTTATAATTTATGTGGTTCTAGTTGCGCAGTTTATGTCATTTTTGGACGCTCTAATAATCATGAGTACCATTCCTCTGAGCATCATTGGCGTCTTTCCAGGATTTATGATTCTAAATTTTACTATGGGTGAATATTTCACTGCCACTTCAATGATTGGTATTATTGCCTTGGCCGGAATAGCGGTGAACAACTCGATTATTCTGCTTGAGTACCTAAATTCCTTAAGAGATAAAAACATAGGTATAATTGATGCCCTGGTTGATGCCTGCTCAACCAGGTTACGCCCCATTGCTCTAACAACCATCACTACCATGCTTGGGTCATTGACTATATTAGATGATCCAGTTTGGTCAGGTCTGGCCTGGGCCATAATTTTGGGACTGGGAATGAGTTCGGCGCTTATTCTGATTGCATTTCCCACACTATATGTAATGATCAGAAAAAAGGATTGGAATTAAAATGAGTTATTATTTTTCAAAAACCCTGGAAACTACCTTTGATGAAGGGGTTAATCTCATTACCTTAAAACTTAAGGAAAAGGGGTTTGGCGTACTCACAGAAATTGATTTAAAAGCTACGCTTAAAAAAAAGCTGGATGTTGATTTTTATAATTATAAAATTTTGGGGGCCTGTAATCCAAAGTTGGCCTACCAGGCGCTACAAAGTGAAGATAAAATCGGTACCATGCTCCCTTGCAATGTTATCGTCCAACAAAAAGATGAAAATGGAGTTGTGGAAATCTCAGCAGTGGATCCTATGTCATCTATGCAGGCAGTGGAAAATGAAAACCTAGGGGCCGTCGCAACCGAGGCACAAGCTCTTTTAAAAGAGGTTATAGACTCATTATAATTTAAACTATGAATGAAAATATTAGAGTTATTAAATTCGAAGATTTACCGCCTGGAGGTTTTGCCGGAATTGTTGAAAGACAAATGGTACTTAACCGTGAACTTTGGCCTCAAGCTAGAAACCGAGAAGATATTAGTCATGGATTAGGAGATTTTATTTACTTGTCCATGGGATACTTCAAACCAAATGATGGCGCTCCACTTCATCCACATAAAGAAGTCGATATTGTAAGTTTTGTATCAAGTGGAAAAATTGGACATAAAGGAAGTTTAGGTGATGGAACAACAATTCAATCCCCTGGTGTTCAAGTCCAACGAGCAGGCACAGGCATGACTCATTCTGAATTTAGTATGAGTGATGAGAAAGCAGATTTTGTTCAGATTTGGTTTCGTCCTCCCCAAAATGACCTAAATCCTGAATACAAAAATTTTGCCATTGAAGGTAATCAACTTATCACTGTTCATGGTGGCGAGGGGGACACTCTTAAAAGTTCAATGACCTGTAAAATTGGACTTCTAGGTAGTGGTGAAAAAATTAAGACCGAGGGCAAGTTCGTTGCGATACTTTTTGATGGGTTGGCAAAAATGGATGATTTGGAAGTATCTAAAGGAAGCTTGATTGAAGGTGAAAACTTAGAGCTTTTAAGTTTATCGAAAATTGGTCTCATCCTTATTCAAGAAAATGATCACTAGATGAGTTTTTGATTCTTAGCACTCGTGACCCAATCTTGAACGTTCCCAAGACAACAATCCCCTTGGGGATTACTTCTCTCACAAAAACAACCCGGATCTTTCATTTTGGCCTTGATGTCT
>QNFX01000014.1 GCA_003650125.1 Campylobacterota bacterium | reverse complement strand
TCAAGTGTAGAAAAAATATACAGCTGTAGATATTTTGTACACTTTTATAGATTAAGTGATCGAAATCTTATACCTAAGCTGGCCCCTACTTTGCATTACAACAGATGAGGAAATCGTTTAAGGAGAGCTTTATTAAGAATCTAATTCTAGTTTCAACTTTAATTATATTACCTTCCTTGATCTCTTGTAGCAGGAGTGGAAATGATGAAATCTCTATGGTTAATTCACGTGCTATTTATGGTGAAGATAACAGAGAGGATATCTCCTCAAAAACATTACCTAAATATTTGAAGTGGTCTAAAGCTGTTGCGGGACAAATTCCAGCATACCGCTTAAGAGAGAGAAGATATGGGTTTAAGTTTTCCTCTTATGATGAAAATTTATGTTTAGAGGAAAAGTTTTCGAAGCAGAGAACACTTCCTAATTGCAGTGGTTTTCTAGTTGCTCCTGATTTGTTGGTAACTGCAGGCCATTGTGTTAACTCTGAAACTTGTCCGAATTCAAGATGGATTTTTGATTATCATATAGAGAGTAAGCAATATGAAAACGAGATTTTAGATGAGAAAAATGTCTACGCTTGTAAGTCAGTAATCATTTCAAAGGAAGGCACTCTTGATTACGCCCTGATTGAACTGGATAGAAAGGTGGGAAACAGAACACCTCTTGTATTTAGAAAAAAAGGGAAAGTCTCAAGTCGTGGAAAATTAGTCGTAATTGGCCACCCCTCAGGACTTCCACTTAAAATAACCAATGGTGGAAAAGTTATCGATAACTATTCTAAGAACGTATTTACTACCAATCTTGACACTTTTAATGGAAATTCTGGGTCTCCAGTTTTTAATGAATCAACAGGGAAAGTAGAGGGAATTCTCGTATCTGGAAATACGGACTATGAGCAAGATCCTTCAGGATGTAGGAAGTCAATTGAATATGATGAGTATTCAGGATGGGAAAGGGTCACAAGAATATCAGTATTATTAGAGCTTATTAAGGAAGAAAAAAAAATAAGAGACCTAGAAGATATTAAAGAAATAGCTAGATATAGGATTAAAAAAATTAATAAAAAAATCTATAATCTTTCTAAAAAGCGAAAAGCGTTACGCCAAGATATTGATCAATATTTTACTCTTACAGAGGAAAGTGAAGAGCTAATTTTTCAAATTGATAAGTTAGAGGAAGATATCAACACTATGGAAGAAAGGGCCCTAGTTACCCGAGGTCCTATAAAAAGAAGTAGACTTAGAAAAAAGATTAAACCATTTAAAGATAAAAAATCTGATCTTGGAATAGAACTGCATAATATGAGAGTGACGATGGATAAAACTTTTCAAAAATGGGAGCTTGAATCGGGTGATATTCATGGACTTAAAATTATAAGAAAAAAGATAAATATAGAAATTGGAGAACTAAAAAGAAAAGTTGAGGCATTTCAAAGAGACGTACTCGATTAGAGTTTCTTTTCTTCACATATCTCTTTTAGAAGCCCTGTTCCACAATCAAAAACGAATCCATAGATTATAGGACTATCTCCTCTCTTCCAGGCATTTTGAATTGTTTCTGTCTTAATAAGGTTTTTCACTTGTGCTTTGACATTTAACTCAATCAGCCTGCTGTATTTGGTCGATTCATTTAAGGAATCTAATTCTTCTCTATTTTGATTTATAATCTCTCTTATCGGATCTATCCAGCGATCAACCTTATCTAAACCATTATCTCTATTAAAAGAGGATTTGATTCCTTGGCAAAGGTTGTGTCCACAGACGATAACGTATTTAACTTTTAGGACATTCACGGAAAATTGTAATGAAGATAATAGATCTATATCGTCAGGACGTACTTGGTTGGCGATATTTCGGTTAACAAAATTTTCTCCCAAGTCGCTTCCGGTAATGGTATCAGGGCAAACCCTGCTATCACTACAGCTAATCCACAAAGAGGAAGGATTTTGACCTGCTGAGATTTTGGTGAAAAATTCCTGGTCCTTGCCTTGGGCCCAAGAGGAATTACTTTCAAGAACCTTTTTAATATTCATAATTTCCTCTGAATTTTTATAAATAATAGGATTAGTCAGTTACTTTGGCCACTTTTTAAGTGGGAACTTATAATGTTAGAGTATAGAAAATATATAGGATTTAATGATGAAAACAAAGCAAGAATTCTTATCAAACGTAATTGAGGCCACTATACGTATTGCTCTAGTTGCAGGGCTTGCGATTTGGTGTTTCTTAATCTTTAGCCCTTTTGCCATTCCCACTATTTGGGGAATTATTCTTGCTGTTGGGCTTTATCCTATCTTTTTAAAATTGAATAAAATTTTAGGTGGAAGAAAAAAAATAGCAGCGATATTATTGACTTTAATTACCATCGGAATATTATTTGTTCCCTCTTATCTTTTAACTGATTCGTTTATTGGAAGTGGAAAAAAAATTATTATAAGTATTACGCAAGGAAAAATGGGAATTCCAAGACCACCTTTGAGCGTTGCAGAATGGCCTTTGGTGGGAAACACTATTTATAAGATGTGGGACCTCTCCCATTCTAATTTAGCTGGAGCGATTTCAAAAGTTGGGCCATCGTTAAAACCTGTCGGAGGTTTTGTCCTTCAATTTTTTGCCAATGCGGGAGTTAGTATACTCGAATTTATTATAGCAATTATTATTGCAGGGTTTCTCTTTGTTTTTGGAGAAGAAGGAATTAAAACAGCAAAAAAAGTAAGTGTACGTATCTTAGGTAACAAGGGAGAGGAATTCGCAGACCTTACAGGGGCCACGATAAGAAGTGTGGCCCAAGGGATTTTAGGCGTTGCCTTTATTCAGGCCTTGCTTGCGGGGGCCGGCTTTATGTTTATTCAGGTACCTGGTGCTGCGATTTGGACCATCCTGATGTTGATTATTGCTATTGTACAAATTCCTCTTCTAGTAGTTTTTACTCCTATTATTATTTATGTTTTTACCTATGCTTCAACTACCTCTGCCGTTATCTTTTTAATTTGGTGTCTCCTAGTTTCATCTACAGACCCTTTTTTAAAACCTCTGCTTTTAGGTAGAGGGGTGAAAATTCCTATGCCAGTAATTTTAATTGGTGCTATTGGGGGATTGTTTCTCTCGGGACTAATAGGACTTTTTGTTGGCGCAGTAGTATTTTCTCTTGGCCATAAGGTGTTACAGTGGTGGCTTTATGAAGAGATTATTCCACTTGAAGAGAATAATTAAAAAGTAAATCCAACATTAAATGCCCAAAAGGTCGATCTGGCCTTATTTTGCCATCCATATTCTATACCGATACCAGGGACCATTAATTTTTTTAGGTAGAAATAAGTACCAACTCCACCGGAATAAAATTTAGTAGCAGGAAGGTTATTTATGTTATTTATATAAGTGAGATCAGAAAAAAGTCCCGCTACCCAGGTTCCAAAATCCCACTTTATAAGAGGGACATCATAACCTAAGATAAGACCTGCATAAGACTTTGCCCAGATTGAATATTGAAGTGTTCCTCTAAATCCTCTAGTTCTTCCTTTTTTCAAAGCATCCCGCTCATCATCAGTGGTGGTCATGGAAAAATGGCCTGTCACTTTTAAAATATGGTCCCAAAATC
This sequence comes from Campylobacterota bacterium, assembly GCA_003650125.1. Lineage (GTDB taxonomy): Bacteria > Bdellovibrionota > Bacteriovoracia > Bacteriovoracales > Bacteriovoracaceae > SMWT01. Next base: position 41,495 of record QNFX01000014.1, on the reverse strand, counting down.
CTTGTCTCGTGTAATTTACTATTCCGGAGAGCGTATTAGCGGCAGGGGCCTCATCAGATCGATACAACTGTAAACGAAGTCTTACAAGGGCACTAAAACCTTGATCATAACTCAATTTAAAATCTCGAGTGTCATAGAAAAAATTAAATCCCAGACTAAGCTTTTCATAATCTTTAGGGACATCATAATTTTTTAATGGATCATAATTTTTATTAGAGTATTCAACAATACCAGTTAAGATAGATGGCCCCCATTCATGGCCAAAACCGACATTGAAACGCCATTCTCTTTCATTAAAACCATTAATGAATTCATTTTCAGAGACTTGTTGAAGATCGTTGTGATCGAGTTTTACTCGCCAGCGGAAAACATTATTAGTGAGTAAAAAGGAAGGATCTATATAAAAGATGGAAAATTGACTTACCGTACCGGTTAAAAATTGCATATAGGTAATTATTCGACGGCCAAACAAATTTGACTCTATTAGTCCGAGTCCATAGTACTTGTTCCCCTGAGTATCGGCCTCAAATCTAGGTATGGGGATAAGTGTCCACCTCTCTTTTACATCTATATTCCATCCAGCTTTAGTTTTTAAAATAGTAACATTATGAAATATTCGCTCATTCATTATGCACTGAGAGAGTTCACTGGGTTTATTGGTTTTTTTAAGACATCTTTTAAAAATGAACTTGATGAACTTATCTTGAGTACGATTATTACCAGTAATCTTTAAATCTCCCAGGGCATTCCAAGAAAAGAGGGTGAAAAATATAAGTAATAAGAGCTTCATCAGTAGATTCTGTCAGAAATACCCTGAAAATAAAAATTCTTTAAATTTTTCTCTAAATTTGTCCGATTAGAAAGGATGTCTAAGATACTACTATTAATTGCTCTCTTATCATCTGAAGTTTTTGGAGCAGATAAAGAGGCCGATTTTTTAATCAAAAAAGAGTCTCAACTCCTAATTCACGGAGAGTCCAATGTAATAGATTTTACCTGTATGTTAAAGGATGCATTTGATAACACTCCTTTTAAAATGAAAGGAAAAGAAAAACGAAAGAAGCTATATTTTAATGAAGGGGAAATAATTGTCCCCACAAGAAATCTAGATTGCGGTTCAAGAGGAATGAACCAGGATATGTGGGAGATGCTTCAACAAAAAAAATATCCAAATATTATTCTAGATTTCATTGAACTTCAGACGCCTCAATGGGAAAAAGAGGAAAAATCTTTTTCCTCCAGCGCTCTTTCAAAAATTAAAATTACTATAGCAGGTATAGCTCGAGAATATCCGATTCATTTAAACCTGGTTAAGATTGATGAGGAAAACTATCAATTGAGCGGCAGCAAAAAACTAAGAATGACCGATTTCAAAATAGAACCCAAACATTATCTCTTCGGTCTAATTAGAGTAAAGGATCTAATTGAAATTGATTTCCAACTCTTTTTAACCAAATAGGAATTAATTCAAATTTATATTTTATAACAAGCTTTGGCATCACCGTGGCAGTGATAAATAAAATTTTAGATACCGGTGGCCTTATCCCAAAATCAGTCATATCCAAATTCTGCTCACCTTCTACTTTTATCCTTCCACGTGAATAAGAAAGTTGGGCGCTAAATTTAAGTGTCTTTTTAACGCCATGAAGATTAAATTCCATCAATCCATTAATAGCATGATCTTTGATAGTGGATTTTTTAATGGTGCCAGCAATTATTGGAAAGTGTGCTACATCGAGAGTTTCGGCAGTTTTTTTATCCATAGAATGGCGTCCACCTTTTATTTTTTTAGCATCTAAAGTGAGAGTAAAATCTTTGACCTCTTTAAGTCTCTCGCCTTCCATCTCAAAAGAACCTGACCCGGAAAAACTTTTGGCCTTAACCACCCACTTTTTAAGATTTGAGTCTCCATGGATGGTTATTAAGGAACCACCTAAATCGACCGCCATATTAACAGTTGCTGAAAAGGCAGGCAGTGAAATGAAAAATAAGGCGATAGAGAGTAGTTTCATAGCACCTTTTTATCTTCTAACGATTTGAAATGACTAGACTTTTTTAATGGACTCTTTTGATACAAAATAATGACTCACGAACTTGATATTTCACCTCGAGATCAGTAATATCGCACGCGGTGGTTGGGCCTTAGGCAATTGCATTGGTGGTTAACTCCGCCAGGCCCGGAAGGGAGCAACGGTACCCAAACGATGCCTTGTGTCTATACGCCCGGCCGCTGCTTCTTTTCTTTATTGGCCCCCGATGATAAAAGGGGAAGCCTATGAGCTATCAAGTACTGGCCAGAAAATGGCGCCCCACAACGTTTAAAGATGTTATCGGACAAGAACATATCACGAGATCTCTCGCTAATGCGATTCTACGAAAAAAGATAGGACACGCTTATCTTTTAAGTGGAACCAGAGGAATCGGAAAAACCTCGGTAGCGAGAATTTTTGCCAAGGCCCTTCGATGTAACAACGTCTTAGAAGATGGCAATGCCTGCGGCACTTGTTCATCGTGTTTGGAATTCAATACTGGTAATTCATTAAATGTTCATGAAATTGATGGTGCCAGTAATAATAGTGTCGACAATATTAGAGATCTAATTGGGGAAGTTCACTTTCTTCCCACCAGTGGGAAATATCGAATTTATATAATTGATGAAGTTCACATGCTCTCTACTGCGGCCTTTAATGTTTTATTAAAGACCTTAGAAGAACCGCCAGAACATGTAATTTTTATCTTTGCTACTACTGATCCCGGAAAACTTCTAGGAACAGTTTTAAGTAGATGCCAGAGATTTGATTTTAAGATGGCCACCCAGGCAGATCTTGTTAACCATGTTAAAAAAATAGCAAGCGCTGAAGGCATCGAATTTGAAAGTATTGATTCCATTGAACAAATCTGCAGAGAAGGCAGAGGGTCCGTAAGGGATACTTTGACTTTGCTGGATCAGGTTCTAAGCTTTGCCGGGGATAAACTTGTCACTGAAGAAATCCTTGTAACATCTCTAGGTCTTGCTAGAACGACAGCGGTTAGAGGGTTAATGTATGCCCTTTTAAATGGCGATGTTAAAGATTGCTCAAGTAAGTATCGGGGACTCTTAAACGAAAATATACCACTTAAAAATATTGTCTATGCACTTTTAGATCAAGTATTTGAGCTGATCGAAAGAGGCAATTTTAATGAGTATTCAAGACCGGAACTTTTTTGGATCTATGAAACATTGAGCAAGGATAGTCAGTGGGGACTCACCTCACTTAGTCCTGAAAAGGTAATGGAGATTGTGCTGCAAAAATTAGCACTAAGAAAAACTTTTTTTACCGATAAAGTAGAGAAAACTGAGAGTGCAGTTAAAAAAAAAACTTGGGAGAGCTTCCTCGCTCACCTAATTAAAAAGTCTCCTGCTACTGCATCTAACTTAGAACAGGGAAATTTAATAAAACCAATTGAACTAGGAGAAGATGGACTGATTGTCTATTTTGGCTTCCCCCCATCGAGTAAGGTCTTTTATGAATACCTGCAAGATGATGAGATCAAAGCAAATCTAGTTAATTTTTTAAAAATATATTTTGCAGTTTCAAATATAAAATTTGAAACCAGACTGGAACAAGGGAAATTTAAGTCTAAAGCAGATATTCGACAGCAAAAAACAGATGAAGTAATCGATGCAAAGAAACAAGAAATCTTGAATACACCAATTATAAAAGAGGCCGAGGCCATCTTTAATACCAAGGTCGATAAGGTTTTTATAAGGGAGTAATGATGGCAAATATGAATCAATTAATGAAACAAGCACAGCAAATGCAACAAAAAATCTCAGTTTTACAAAAAGAACTAGATGCTAGAGAGCTGGAAACTTCCGCCGGTGGTGGAATGATTAAAATTAAAATAAACGGCAAACAAGAACTTTTAGAAGTTAAAATAAATCCCGAATGCGTGGACCCTTCAGATGTTGAAATGCTAGAAGAGTTGGTAAAAACTGCGGTAAACCAGGCGACAAAGGAATCTCAAGAAATGGTTTCTACCGCCATGAATAAAATTACCGGCGGGATGAATATTCCAGGCCTTTTCTAGTGGAACTTCCGGAAAAAATTCTTCAGGCGGTTGAACAATTTCGCAAAATTCCCGGAATTGGGGAAAAGACCGCCCTGAGACAATCTCTGCTTTTAACGGCATGGGATAATGAAGATCTTTTAAAGTTCGGGCAGAGCATAAAAGAGTTGAGTGAGCTAAAAAAATGCGAACAGTGCGGTATGTTTGCAGAAGTTGCTATTTGTCATATCTGTGAAAATCACTCTCGCTCTGATGCAAAGATCATTTGCGTCGTAGAATCTATTGCCGATTGTCTAGCAATCGAAAGAGGTGGTGAGTTTAAAGGCCTCTATCACATTCTTGGAGGTGTTTTAAATCCTTTAATGGGTATAGGCCCTGATGATTTAAAAATTGATCGATTAATAAGTCGTGTGTCCACACGGGAGATCGAAAGTTTGATATTGGCGCTAAATCCAAGTGTTGAAGGTGATGCGACTTGTTCTTATATTAAAAATTCCCTAAATGATAAAATATCTGTAGATCGTATCGGTTTTGGTATTCCTATGGGAGGAAGCCTTGAATACCTCGATTCCATGACTATCTCCAAAGCATTAGAAAATAAAAAACCCATGTAATTTACAATCTCTTTACGCTCAGTTTAAAATTTACTTAAAAGTGAGGTCTAATTTGAACTGGGAAGATCATTTTAATATTTTCTTTAAAGACGAACTGTCTTCTTTTGCTAACTGTAGCTTTTTTGTTTTTAGGGAAGATGGCATTCCTATGTTCATCAAAAGCGATCTAACAAAAGAAATGGATAATAATGCAATTGGGGCCTTAATGGGTGGGTCATGGCAAGCGGCCAACGCTCTTGCCTCTTTTTTACCTAAAGATGATGATAAATCTCGTATATTTAGATTTAGTTTTGATACTTCAGAGCGTGGCATTTATATCCTGCCATTTAATATCGATGACGCAAGTTTCATTTTTGGAGGAATCTTTTTTGACGAAATAAATCCAGGTTTAATGAAATCAAAGATGCGACAAATTTTAGAAAAGCTTAATATTTATATTAAAGGCGTAAGACCTAGTATGAAAAAGAAAAAAGAAGACTTTCTCTTCAATGATATTACTGATCAAGAAATGGACCAGCTATTTTCTGTTAAGGAAGCGTAACCATGTCATTTGTAAATTACAATACTAAAGAGATTAATTGCAAAATTGTTTACTATGGGCCGGGACTGGGCGGTAAAACAACGAATATTCAATATGTGTATCAAAAAACAAGTGGTGACAATAAAGGGCAAATCATTTCGCTTAACACAGAAAATGAGCGCACATTGTTTTTTGACTTTTTGCCACTAGACCTTGGCAACATAAGAGGATTCAAGACGCGCTTTCACTTATACACCGTCCCTGGACAAGTATTCTATGAAGCTAGTAGAAAGTTAATCCTTCGAGGTGTTGATGGGATTATCTTTGTAGCTGATTCGCAAGTGGAAAAGATGGAAGCGAACTTAGAGAGCTTAAAAGGTTTAGAAAGAAACCTAAAAGAGCAAGGATATGAAATAGATAAGCTTCCGATTGTACTGCAATGGAATAAAAGAGATCTTCCTAATACGACCCCTGAAGAGGAACTGCAAAAACAGCTGAATAAATGGAATTTTCCAACTTTTTCGGCAACTGCCACGAGTGGGAAAGGTGTTTTTGATTCTTTAAAAGCGGTCAGCAAATTGGTTCTCCTGAATTTAAGAGGGGGACTTAATAAAAGGGAAGAAAATGGAAATCACCTCCGATCAGATTAATTCACTGAAAGCAAAATTGCTTTCAAGCAAAGAAGAGAATTTAAACTTTCAAAAAAATTTTCCGGGAGAAATAGACGGAGCAAAATCAGGTGATATGGTAGATATTGCCAACTCCGATATGAGTGGAAAATTAGAAACTCTTTTTAGAGCGAGATATGTAGATAAAGAGAAAGAACTAAATTATGCCTTAGATAAAATTTCTGTTGGAGAATATGGGCTTTGTGAAGAATGTGATGGGCCTATAGCTATTCGTCGTCTAAAATTAAACCCCACGGCGCTTCGCTGTGTGGTCTGTCAGGAAAAAAGTGAGCTAAATTAATTTTTTGTAATTGAGAAAGATTAAAAGAGACTCAATTAAGGCCTCCTGGGAAAAATAGCTAGATCTAGTGCCAATCATATGATGGCCACGTACGGTTCCAAGGTTTATGGCGGGATAGTATTTTGGAAAGTGGGCCTTGGTGACATCAACAATTCCATCATTGATATTTTTGCTTCTAAAAAACATTTTTGTCAGTATCATCCAGGCATGGCTTTCATGCCAATCGGCCCTAAGGGCCAGGGAAGTATAAAATAAATTTTTAGGAAGCTTTCTATGATTACGCCAAAACCATGGTGTTTGATGACGGGGATTTAAAAATTTTTGAAAATCTTTGAATAGAAAATTATCATATTTATCAAATTGCGGTCGATCGGCCATAAAATTTATAAATTTTAAAATATTGTTATTAAATTTATTAGAGCCCAAAATAGGAGTGGCAATAGTGGAAATTCCCAAAATATTTTCATTGGCCAGATCTTTGTTGTTTTTTAGGAAGTGCAGAGAGTCTACTCCTCCCTTGGAGTAGGCCATAATCCACAGTTTAACGCCGGGATTTTTTTTTATATATCGTTTAAGTTGAATGGTTAAAAACCTAGAATTGTATTTAGAACCTTTAGTTCCCTTTACCTTGGGAATAAAATATTTAAGCCCATGAAGACGGTTTAGGTTTTCAAGCCCACGTTCAAACATGGAGGTGGAAAAAATTTCATTTAAGATTCCATCAACGAGGACAACCGTTATTTTTGTTTCTGGAAACTTAAGCATCGATGGCGCAATGGGATTTAGGTGATGATAGAGCCGCTCTCGATAGATGGATTTAAAGATCTCTTGATCACAGGCCTTAACTTCTTCGCCTCGACTAACTTTTCTGATAATTTTCAGCTTTCTTTTATTATCTTGAGGGGATTTAAAGGGGGCACCAATATTTAATAAGGACTGGCCATAACGAATAGATGAGCTACTAACCCAGGTACTTGAGTTGGTAAGAATTTTACCCAAGGTAATAGCATTTTTAGTAGTTGGATTTTTATGAAAGTTTTTGAGTCCCGACTTAAGTTCCATATAAGAAGTGGTTGAGGCATTTTTTAGAAAGACTTTAGTTCTTTTTGTCCGTGCCAAGTATTCAAGGAACTTCTTGGGCATGGCGTCGATAAAGCGGCTTTTCATGAATCCTATTTTTAAACTCATAGCACCTGCCGTCAACTCGTTGTATTTTTTTCATATAAAAGGAGCGCTTTTTCAGGTATTTTGGGGCCTAAATGGAGGGGCCGGTGAGCAATCATATTGGGATTATTGGAGGAAGTGGAGTTTATGATGTCTCAAAAATTGAGATAGTTAAAGAACATAAGATGTCCACTCCCTGGGGAGATCCTTCAGATCTGATTATAGAAGGCCAACTTGAGGGCACAAAATTTTTCTTTTTACCCCGTCATGGAAAAACCCATAGGCTAACTCCAAGTGAAATTAACTATCGCGCGAACATTTTTGCCTTAAAAAGTTTGGGAGTGAGATATCTCATTTCTATTTCCGCCTGTGGATCTTTAAGAGAAGAGTTTCCCCCGACCCACTTTGTACTTCCCCAGCAGTTTATGGATTTTACCAAAGGTTTGAGAGCAAGATCCTTTTTTGGTGGCGGTGTAGTAGGACATGTACCCACAGATTCTGCCATAAATATAGAACTCGCAGGACTTATAAGTAGCGCTTGTGAAAGTCTAGATATTCCCCACCATAATGGAGGAACTTATCTAGGTATTGAAGGGCCGCAATTTTCTTCGAAAGCAGAATCTCTCTTTTATAGATCTATCGGAGCAGATATCATTGGTATGACCAATCTTCCGGAAGCTTATCTGGCCAAGGAAGCAGGCATGGCCTATTCCACGGTGGGAATGGTGACAGATTATGATTGTTGGAAATCAAGTATGTATTCTTTGGATGAAGTTTTAAAATTTATGAGAGAGAATAATAAAAAGGCACAAAAACTTATTTTGAAAGTAATTAAAAAGCTTGCTAAAAATCCTGTGGAATATACCACGGAAAATAAACACTCTGTTTTAACTCCTAAAGAGCATTGGACAAAGAAACAGAAAAGTTATTTAGAAGTCCTATTGGGGTAGCTATGTCCTTTGTTCATTTTTCTGTTTTAAAAGATGAATGCCTAACATTTTTAACGGAAAATGCGAGTCCAAACTCTTATTTTGCCGATCTCACCTTTGGTGGCGGCGGCCATAGCTTCGCTCTTGTAGAAAAGGATCAGAGCTACAAACTAATTGGTGTGGACCAAGATCCAGATGCGCTTAACAATGGAGCTAAATTAATTGCCGAAAAAAAAATGGGCGATCGAATTGATTTGATCAGCTCTAATTTTTCTAAATTTCCAGATTTAATGAAAGAAAAATATCCAGAGGTTAAATTTCAGGGAATTTTAATGGACCTTGGAGTTTCCTCTCATCAATTTGATATCCCTGAACGAGGATTTTCTTTTAAACACGAGGCCCCTCTCGATATGCGCATGAACTATGATGATGATTCCATAGAAACCGCCGCAGATATTTGCAATACAAGAGATGTTGATGAGCTGGAGGAGATCTTTAAAACTTATGGGGAAGAGAGGTTTTCCAAAAGAATCGCAGAAAAAATTGTGGAAGAAAGACCCATTGCCACTACTAAGGATTTAGAGGATATAATTTTTCACTGCTATCCAAAAAAAATGCGTTTTGGAAAAACTCATCCGGCCACCAGATGCTTTCAGGCACTTAGAATCGCGGTTAATGAAGAACTTGGGGTTTTATCCGAGGTTTTACCTCAGTTAGTAGGGCTGTTAAAAAGTGGTGGGAGGCTTGCTGTAATTTCCTTTCATAGCCTTGAAGATCGAATTGTAAAAAGAGCTTTTAAAGAACTTGGCAGCAAAGATGGCCCATTTAGAATTCTTACCAAGAAACCACTGACGCCAAGCGAAAGGGAGATTGCCACCAATTCACGCTCAAGAAGTGCTAAACTAAGAGTAATAGAAAGGATTTAAAAGAAACCAGGAAGGTTTGTTATGCTTAAAAAGTCATTTGCTGGGAAAATAAGAGACTTTATTTTCAGTTCCCAGGGTTTTCCCCTGCTTTTAATGTTTTCTATTTTAGGTGTCTTGTTTGTTTTATTCCGCATGAAATCGGTTGAGCTTGATTACAAAATAACCGAAATTAATAAAGCAATTTCCAAGGTGCGTTTGGAACAAAAAGAATTGAATGCTAAAAAGGCAGGCCTTTTATCAGTTAATAACCTTCGAAAACTTGCAAAGAGATATAAATTAAAACAACCGGCCCAGAGTCAAATTATAGTTATTCCTCATAAAGAAAAATAATGGATAGAAAAGATTACTTTGACCTGGGGAAATCCAACTCAATCTTAGCGGAAAAAAACAAAGTTGCGTTTGTTTTTTTATTTTTCGCAGCAGCTTTTTTAATAATTTTAGGCAAGGCATTCTATTTACAAATATTTAATCGAACAGAACTGATAAAATATTCTAAAGGACAAATTTTTCGTGAAAGAAAAATTTATCCTAATAGAGGGAATATCTACGATCGCGAGGGTTCCCCCTTGGCCATTAATATCCAGACTTGGAGTATTTTCGTCATACCAAAACAGATCCAAGGTGCCAGAAATGCTTATAAAAAATTGGCAAGGATTGTTCCCGCTCTTAATTATGCCAAAATCAGAGGAATCATTAAAAATCGTAAAAGATATACGTGGCTTGCTCGAAAAATTTCTTTAACGGAAAAACAAGTAGCGGAAGTAAAAAAAATAAAAGGGATATATCTAGAACCTGTTCCTAAAAGATTTTACCCCAATAATGAATTACTCGCTCAAACTCTTGGTTTTGTAGGGCTTGATAACACCGGACTTGCAGGTCTTGAATATCACTTTGATGAATACTTAAAAGGTAAGGCCCGGGTTTTTAAATATATTAAAGATGCTAAAGGTCGGCCCATAAAATATGAAACAGAGATTTTAAAAGAGGATGCCAAAGATCTCTATTTAACGATCGATAAAAATTTACAGGCGGTAGCAGAAAAGGCCTTAAAAGATGCTGTCATTAAATTTAATGCCCACAAAGGTGGCATCGGAGTAATGGACGTTACCACTGGGGAAATTTTGGCGATGGCCAATTATCCAACGTTCAACCCTAATATCATTAATAATTCAAGACCGGTGGACCGAAAGCTGGCCTTTATCAGTGATCCTTTTGAACCTGGTTCTATTTTTAAATCATTTACCGTGGCCTCGGCGCTTGAACATAAGATAGCGAGACCTGATACCAACTATTATTGTGAAAAAGGAAGTTTTGAAGTTGGAAATCATGTAATTAATGAGGCGGAAAAAGACAAAGGATATGAATGGCTCTCGATGAGTGAAATTATAAAATATTCTTCGAATATCGGAACCACAAAAATTGCTTTTGACCTGACCTTTCCTCGTTTAAAAGAGACTCTTAAAAATTTTAATATTGGAGAAAAAACAGGAATTGAAATCCCGGGAGAATCCAGAGGGATTTTTACTAATAAAGAAAATCCTACGCCTCTTAAGCTTTCAAATATAAGCTTTGGTCAGGGAATAGCCACCACCGGAATTCAAATTCTCTCGGCCTATGCCTCTTTGGCCAATGGGGGATTTTATGTGACACCGACAATTATTAAAAAAGAAAAGCGTGACCCTAAGAGACAACGGATCATCTCGAAAAAAACGGCAGATGAAATTACTAAAATGTTGATAGGAGTAGTGGCAGAGGGAACTGGATCTAAAGCGAAAATTCCTTTTTTCCAAATGGCCGGTAAAACTTCAACCGCACAAAGGCCCGCTAAGGGTGGTGGTTATGAGGGGTATGTCCCAGGATTTGTGGGCTATCCGGTAAATGTGGATAAAAGATTTGTGATTTATGTATATGTGGATGGCCCAATTGGGAAAAATTATTTTGGCAATTCAGTGGCAGCTCCAGTCTTTAAAAAAGTGGCAAAATTTCTAATCTATAAAAATAAGGAATTTAATAACTTGGCCAATCTCGGAGAAGAGAGGGAAGGTGCCATTTCAAAATTGATTAAAAAGGATTCAAATGATCGCCATATGGGAGAAAATGAAATCCCTAATTTCCTAGGTTTAGATAAAATCTCTTCTATAGCTTTGGCGCACAAAAAGGCGTTGAAAATTGTCCATTTAGGTATAGGTGTAGTAACCTCGCAGACCCCATCACCGAAGAGCGTTATGGGTGAGGAAACAACTGTTGAGCTAATTTATTCGCCACCTAAGTATGAATAATAATGAACTAACCCAACTTATAGGCCCTTATATATTGGAGATCATAGATATTGATGACTCCTTAACCTATAGTGATATCTCTATTAATCTTGATACCGCCAAATCGGGTCAAATTATCTTTTATTTTTTTGAAGCAGGTAAAGAAGATAAATTTTTTAAAAGGTATAGTGAGGGCGATTTTCTGCTCGTGGTAAATCGCATCCCTGAAGGCCTTAGGCCTAAAAATTTAATATTGATTAAAGATTTTTTAAAGGTGCAGAAGATTGTAATGGATAAGTTCTATCCACTTAAAAGGGATTCTTTTAAATTAATAGGAATTACCGGAACCAATGGAAAAACTACGGTTGCACACCTATCAAGGGAAATTTCATCTGCCCTAGGATATAAGGCCATAAGTATTGGAACCTTAGGAATAAATACATGTGAAACGCTTTTGAATGATTTCGGCATGACTACTCCTTCTTATATTTTGCTTAGAAAAATTCTTTTTAAATATCAGCAAGACTTTGACGCTTTTTTTATTGAAGTTTCAAGTCACGGATTAGAACAAGAGCGTTTATATGATCTCAAGTTAGATGGAGCGATTTGGACTAATTTTTCTCAAGATCATTTAGACTATCATCACAATATGGATGATTACTTTAAGGCCAAGAAAAAAATATTAAACTATATAAAAACGCCTCTAATTATCCCGGTAGAGCAAAGAGACCTAATTGAGAATTTAGAGGGAAGTGATCTTTGCATTGCTAAAAACTTAAATGAAAGAGGATATGTTGATATTCCTTTAACTTTTAAGGGCGGATTTAATCAACAAAATCTAGAGGTCGCACTTGAGGTAAATGAACAGGTCTGGGGATCAATTAAAAAGATTGATTTAAATAAACTTAAAGGTCCTGAGGGCAGAAGCTCTCTTGTGGACGTGGGGGAAGGCCTTGTAGTTATTGACTACGCTCACACTCCAGATGCTCTGAAAAATATTTTACAAGATTTAAAAAATAAATTTCCTCATAAAAAATTAAACCTCTTATTTGGCTGCGGTGGTGATCGAGACCGAGGTAAAAGGCCCTTAATGGGGGAGATGGCCGCGAAGTTAGTGGATAAAGGCAAAATATATTTGACCTCAGATAACCCGCGAGGAGAAAATCCAGTTGAAATAATTTCCCAGATTAAAGCGGGTATGAAAAATATTAACCCCCAAGTTATTGTGGGAAGAAAAGAGGCCTTGGTGTTGGCACTTTCCGATCTAAAAGAGGGTGAAATACTTTTAGTCGCCGGGAAAGGGCATGAAAAGTACCAGGAGATTGACGGAGTGAAATATCCCTTTAGCGACTTTAAAGTGGTGGAGGATTTTAAAAATGATAGCAAATAAACTTTTCACCAAACCAGAGAGCTTTTTGAAAGCTTGGGGAGAGTTAAATGATGGCCTCATGAATCTTTCATGGGATAGTAGGTCCCATGAAAAAGGACAGGGATTTATTGCCTTAAAGGGTGATAAATTTGATGCGACAGATTTTTTGGCCGAGATCTTGAGTCGTGGTTGTCCTCTAGTGGTTGTAAATAAAATTTCAAAAAAGCTTGTAGAGACTTATCCTCAGACGGTTTTTATCGAGGTTTCAGATACCATAAAATATCTCCAGGAACTCGCCCATCTTCACCTAATGGATTGGAAAAAAGAAGATAAAATTGTTATTGGAATCACAGGGTCTAATGGTAAAACCACCACCAAAGAAATGCTTTATCATCTTTTGCATACCGCCTATCCAGGAGCGATTCATAAAACGACGGGAAATTTTAATAATCATCTAGGCGTTCCTTTTACCTTATTAGGTTTAAATGAGAATCATCAAGTAGCTATTGTAGAGATGGGAACTAATCACCCGGGAGAAATTAAATTTCTCTGTGAACTGGCCTGTCCTGATAATGGGATCATAACCAACATAGGACCCGCCCATTTAGAGTTTTTTAAGTCGGTGGAAAATATTTTTGCTGAAAAGCGAGAACTACTAGACTTTGTCAAAGGCAAGGGAACGTTTGTAATAAATATTGATGATCCCTATCTTGATAGTGTTAGGCCTTTTACAGGGCTTGTTACCTTTGGTGAAAAAAATGGCGACATCTGGCAACAAAATCAAGTTAATTTAAAAGGCAATGTAATTTTAAAAAATGAACATCTAATGGGACGGCATAACTTTGAAAATTTAGCTGCCGCCTACCTGCTATCCTATTCTCTTTTTTCCTCAAAAAAAGAGGTCTTTATTTCTGCAGCAAGCAGTTTTACTCCAGGAAATAATCGTTCACTATGGATTGAAAAAGGAGAGAAAAAGTTTTTTCTAGATGCCTATAATGCCAATCCAGATTCCATGAAAGCATCCCTAAATGCCTTTATTAAGTTTACCAAGACTTATAATATTCCTCAGGAAGAATGTTTATTTATTCTTGGCGATATGAACGAGCTAGGTGAAGAGTCTGAGACCTTTCATCACAACATAGGATCCTTGCTCAAAGAATTAAGCGTTAAAAATGTCGCTTTCCTTGGCAGGTTTTCTGAAAATTATGGGAAAGGGTATAAAAATCCAGCAAAAATTTATTTAAATAAACCAAACTTTGAAAAAGATTGGCCTTTACTTTTAAAGTCATTCAAATATTTCTTTTTAAAAGGCTCTCGCTCTTTACAACTCGAGTCATTACTCGATATAACCTAAAAGATTTATGTTTTATCACTTACTTTATCCATTAAGCGAAAACTTCGCAGCGTTTAATATTTTTCGCTATATTACGTTTCGCTCACTGATGGCCTTTCTTTTGGCCACGGCCGTTTCTATTTTATGGGGCAAAAGATTTATCGCCTTCATGAAGCTAAGACAATTTGGCCAGGTGATAAGAACAGATGGGCCAGAATCTCATTATAAAAAGGCCGGAACCCCTACTATGGGAGGAGTTTTTCTTTTAGGTAGTATTTGGATTGCCCTGCTATTTTTTGGCAACTTTACTTCACCCCCAGTGCTAACCTCCCTCTTTGTGATGACTTCTCTATTTTTTTTAGGTCTTACAGATGACTACCTGATGGTCTTAAAAAAGAATTCCAAAGGGTTTTCCGCTAAAGGTAAGTTAGTTTGGCAATTCTTAACTGCCTTTTTGGCCATGTGGTATTTAATCAAATTTGAAATAATAGATACCAATCTCTATGTTCCCTTTGTAAAAGGGCCAGTTATAGACATGGGATGGTCTTATCTCCTACTAGGTGCTTTTGTTATTGTGGGCTCTAGTAACGCGGTTAATCTAACTGATGGCCTAGATGGACTGGCCATTGGACCTATATTGACCAGCGCATCTTCTTTGGCAGTTATTGCGTATGCAACAGGTCATAAAGAGATTTCGGCCTATCTTTTTATTCCTTATATTGAAAATGCTGGAGAATTGTCGGTGCTCGCCATGGCCATAATAGGTGCAGGAGTCGGCTTTTTATGGTACAACTCCTACCCTGCCCAGATTTTTATGGGGGACGTGGGTTCCCTGTCTTTGGGAGGAGTGCTAGGTATTGTAGCAGTCCTTTGTAAGAGTGAGATCCTATTTTTATTAATAGGTGGGATTTTCGTTATTGAAACCATCTCAGTCATCTTGCAAGTGGGCTCGTATAAACTGCGGAAGAAAAGAATTTTTAAAATGGCACCAATTCACCATCACTTTGAATTAAAGGGATGGCCCGAACCGAAGGTAATAGTTAGGTTTTGGATTATAAGTGTATTTTTGGCCATTCTTTCCGTAGCAACCCTTAAAATTAGGTAAGGAGAGTAGGATGGATCGATTTAAAAATAAAAAAATCCTTGTAGTTGGGATTGGAAGAACGGGATTCACCCTAATCAATTTTTTCAATACACTTGAATGTGAAATTAAAGTCACAGATATCAAGCCTATATTTGATCTCAATAAAGCAATTAAAAAACTTAAAAAAATTACTCCCAATCCTCAGATGGTATTTGGTGAACATCGAGAGGAAGATTTTCTCGAAGCGGACGTAATCGTTTATTCTCCCGCTGTAAACCCTGAACTTCCCCAGCTAGAGATGGCCAGAAGAGCAGGGAAAGAAGTTTATTCAGAATTTGCTCTGGCCAATAAATTGTGTAGAAAACCAATCATAGCTGTTTGTGGCTCTTTTGGCAGAACTACTGTGGCCCATATGATTGGCTTTGCTTTAAAACTTGAAGGTAAGAATGTTTTCGTGGGAGGAACTTCAGAAGCTCCTTTTATCGAATACTGTATGCTTCCAAATCAAGATGAAATCGACTACGTGGTAGTTGAAGTCTCTGCTGTGCAGATGAAATGCCTGACGAATTTCCATCCTCAGATGGTGGTCTTTACCAATATTGGTGAGCACTATTCTAAAATCCATTTTAAATCTGCTGGCGAATATATTGAAACTAAATTATCAATTATTAAAACACTCTCACCTGATGATATTTTAGTGATCAATTTTGATAAATTGGCCAATAATGCTTTCTTTAGAAATGCTAATT
The DNA here is from genome assembly GCA_003650125.1 of Campylobacterota bacterium. Lineage (GTDB taxonomy): Bacteria > Bdellovibrionota > Bacteriovoracia > Bacteriovoracales > Bacteriovoracaceae > SMWT01. The sequence continues at coordinate 25,530 of QNFX01000014.1, read as the reverse complement.
GTAAGAAATATTGGTACTCCAGAAAATCTTTCGTAAAAATGGGTGTGATGAATGAAATTCAAGGGACTCATTTTCACAATCGGCGGATTAATTGCAATATAAATTATCATTCAGACTTTGTTGTAACCACTATGAGAATAGTAGGCCAACATAACCGAGAAAATCTTTTAGCTGCCGTCACCGCCTTAAAGGCGATGAATGTTTCCGACAAATCAATCCAGTCTTGTATTGAAAAATTTCCGGGAATTCCTCACCGTCTTGAATTCCTCATGGAAAAAAATGGGGTTTCTTTTTATAACGATTCTAAGGCCGAAACGATGGAAGAGTTGATAAAATCGACCCATTCTTTTAAAAGGCAAGTGATTCTAATCGCTGGTGGAAAAGAGAACGAAGATATCGATTTTGACCCATATGTTAATGAGATGGTTAAAAATGTCAGAGTCATCGTACTCGTGGGAGAGTGTAAAGAAAGATTAAACCGCGCTTTAGGTGAGTTTAATCAAACTTATATCGTAGGTTCTTTTGAAGAATCTGTTCTTTTTGCCTATCAAAAATCGAGAACTGGAGATGTAATTCTTCTCTCTCCAGGAAATCCAGCATCGGATTTTTTCCGAGATTATGTGGAAAGAGGTAATTACTTTAAAAAGTTGGTTTATCAACTTTAGTTTCCTGTTATAATTTTCCTATGGCATTAAATGTAACCAACATGAACAAGTTGTCAAAATGGTTTTTAATAACCTTGGCAATAATATTATCTGTTGGCGCCATCATGGTTTATTCTGCTAGCTATATCTATGCTAAAGAAAATTTTGGCAGCTCTACTTATTTTTTCTCTGGGCAATTAACGTTTATTATAGTGGGAATAATTTTTGCCATGCTAGTGGGAAGCTCTAAATTTAGTTTTTGGGTCAAATACGGGGTTTATATCCACCTCTTTTGGATCATTGTCTTGGCCTTGACTCTTATTCCAGGCCTTGCCGTAGAGGTAAAGGGAGCACATCGCTGGATCAATGTCCTAGGTCTTAGCTTACAACCAGGGGAGATAATAAAGTACACCCTAGTTTTAAGTTCTATGCTCTATTTTGAGAATTTTTCTAAATTTACATCAATGGAGAAAATACAATACGCTATTCCCCTAGCGGCCCCCCTACTTATTTTGATTAGACAACCGGACTTTGGAACCTTTTTTGTGTGCTTTTTGGTGATTAGCTTTGTTTGCTACCTATCTTCTTTTCCCCGCAAATATTTTTATGGTATTTTTACTTCGGGAATAATTATAGGAACGGGCCTGCTTTTTTTAAAGGCCTATAGGATTGAGAGACTTCTCACTTACTTAGATCCTTGGAAACATCCCAAGACCTCAGGATTTCAAATTATCCAATCATTTCTCGCTTTCGCGAATGGAGGATTTTTTGGCCAGGGCCTGGGCAATAGTAATGAAAAATTATTCTATCTTCCAGAGGCCCACAACGACTTTATATTCAGCGTCATTGGTGAAGAACTAGGGTTTGTAGGCGTTACTCTAATGATAGGCCTATTTATTACCTTTATATATTTAGGACTTAAAATAGCAGTGAGAATGAAAAATAGATGGGCCTTCATTGCGGCCTCCACAGTGATCTTTATTATCGGCCTTCAGTCTTTATTAAATATGGGTGTAGTCCTAGGCCTGCTTCCCACCAAAGGATTGAATCTGCCTTTTATTAGCTACGGTGGGTCAAGCCTCGTCTCGAATTTTTTTGGTGTCGGACTGATCCTTTCTGCGGTAAAGGAAAACCTGAGAAAAGAAGGCGAGAGTTTCTTTTTATTCGGCAAGAGTAATTCAGAGAGTTAAATTAGGAGAAAAAATTGTTTCCTGGGCAAAAAAAAGTGAAATTACACTTTATTGGGATCGGTGGTATCGGCATGAGCGGAATCGCCGAATGCCTTATCTCTTTAGGACACTTCGTCTCTGGTTCTGATATTAACTCTTCCGTTAATACTGAAAGGTTAAAAAAGGCCGGGGCGGAAATTTTCATCGGACATTCAAAAGAAAATATAAAGGATGCTACCTTAGTGGTTTATAGCTCCGCCATTGATTTTACAAATCCAGAAATGGCCTATGCCAAAGAATTAAATATTCCATTAATGAAAAGGGCCGAGATGCTGGCCGAACTTATGCGCCTTAAAGTAGGACTGGCGGTTGCCGGGACCCATGGAAAAACAACGACTACCAGTTTTCTCGCTACCATCTTACAAGAGGGTGGGCTTGATCCTACTTATATTATTGGCGGGATTGTAGAAAATCTTGAAGGCAATGCCAAAGTCGGCCAAGGAGATTTTCTCGTGGCCGAGGCCGATGAATCCGATGGATCATTTTTGCTTCTCTCCCCGATTATGTCTGTAATTACTAATATAGATAATGATCACCTTGATTTTTATGGATCAAAAGAAAAACTCTTTGAGTCCTTTGTAGATTTTGCCAACAAAGTTCCCTTTTATGGGCTTTGTGCTCTTTATATAAATGATCCTTTGGTTAAAAAACTTAAAAGTCGAATGAAAAAACCCTACACGACCTTTGGAATGAAAGAAGTAGGGGAAAAAGAACCTGACTTTTGGGCAGAAAATATAGTTAGTTTTAAATTCAAAACACAGTATGATCTCTTCTATAAAGGAGAGTTTGCCACTAAGATCACCATCAATATTCCTGGAGAGCACAATGTAATCAATTCTCTCGGGGCCATTGCTCTCGCCTATAATTTAAATATTGATATAGATGTAATAGCTGGCTCTATCGCTAAATTTAAAGGCGTCGGAAGAAGATTTGAACTTTTATATGAAGGGCCAAATGTAGAGATCATTGATGATTATGCCCACCATCCAACTGAGATATCTTCAACTATTAAAACCGTTGTTGAAACTCGTGGGGCCGATAAGCTTAAAGTAATCTTTGAGCCCCATAGATTTTCGAGAACTAAAGATTGTTGGGATAGATTTATTCATTGCTTTAATGGGGCCCATGAAATGATCCTCTGCCCAGTTTATCCTGCAGGAGAAGTCCCTATATCAGGAATCAATTCTGTTAAACTCGCTGGTGAAATAAATAAGACTTACCCAGGACTCGCTACACCGTTAGAGAAGTTAGATAATATAAAAGAGCATCTAATTCCAAACTCTAAAGAAAAAGTTACTATTTTAGTTTTAGGGGCCGGCTCCATTGGAAAGAGGGCCCGACAGATTGTGAGTAATTTTTGAATCTTTTAGAGCTTAATAATATTTCGGATATTAAAGTCGAGATAAATAAGGATTTAACTAATAAATCCACTATGAGATTAAAGGCCTTCGGCGATCTTATTACCATCAGATCGATCTCGGCCTTAAAAGAAACACTTAAAAAACTAAATCAAAATGCTCATTCTTATAGAGTTTTAGGCCTTGGGGCCAATCAAGTTCTTCATCCAAATCCTGATTATGTTTATTTAAAACTAGATTTTCCTTTTAATAGAGATCTTTTAAGCTCACCAAGGGATGTCTATCCTTTGCCCGCTTCGGTTACTTTAAATGTATTAACCTCTCATGCGATTAGGTTTGGACTTCTTGGCTGGGAATCTTTTACGGGCATTCCTGCAAGTCTTGGGGGGGCCGTTTTTATGAATGCGGGAACTTCATTGGGGGAGATTGGAAATTTGATAAAATCAGTTCATATTGCCACACCTGCCGGGGGAGAAAGGAAGGAGGTCATCAACAATGGTTCCTTCTCCTATCGCACTAATAATTTCCTGAAAAAAGGTGAGGTGATATTTGAAGTGGAAATGTCCCATAAAGGCATAAGTAAGGAAATTTCAGAAAAGATTAAAAACTACCTAGCTTTTAGAAATAGCTCTCAACCTTTAGATGCTAAAACCTTTGGTTGTATGTTTAAAAATCCAGAGAGCGGCCCTGCGGGAAAATTTATTGATTTACTTGGTTTAAAAGGATTTGGCCTCGGAGATGTTAGAGTAAGTTCAAAACATGGCAATTTTTTAGAAAATATAGGCGAAGCAGATTATTTTGATGTTTTAAATGTCCTTGAAATGGTTAAAATAGAATTAGAGCTCCATTATGGAATAAAGTTTAATAGGGAAGTTGAACTTTGAAATATATATTTTTGATTTTTTGTCTTATAAATACTGCAAATGCGACGATTAAATATCGTACTTCATTTGGTAGCTGCCCTTCTAGGACGGCCGGAAGCCTTACTTTAAAGTTGGTGAAAATATTTGAGGTAAATAGTTCACTAAAAGACGTCAAGGACTATATTCGTGATGAAAAGATAATGGATAAGTACTTTTTATCCAATTATCAGATTAACTATGATCCTTTGAAAAAAATAATTGGCTTTAATCTCGAATGCCCTAAACCCTTAATGAAGGTTCAGATCTATAAGAGGAATGCCATTGATTCCTATGATGCCATATTAGTTGAGAATGGCAGACTCTATGACCCCACTTATCTGGTTCTGCTAAAAGAAGAGAAAAAGATAAAAAAGGAGCTCCCTTTCTTAGCACTTCCTGTGGGTAATTTAAAAGAAGAGATTAGGCTTAGTATCACTGGAGTGGTTATGGGCCTAAATAAAGAGTTAAGAGCAAAGCTTGCTGAAGTCATTCTTAATGAATCAAATGAGTTGACTATTATCTTTTCAATGAAAGGAAATGCTACGAGCGTTTTCTTTGGCGAGGATGCTTGGAATATAAAAATAAAGAAGTTGCAAAAAATAGTCAGATATATGCAGTCTAAAAAACGTATGCCTTCCATCATCAATTTGACTCACTCCAAGAAAATTGTTGTCAAGTTTAAAGACAAAATTTAAAATTTAAAGTATTGATAAGATCTTTATCAACAAGACAGAATGATTCTGTCATTTATGAGAAAGGACTCTCATGAATAGAAAAAAATTGATTGTAGGCCTTGATGTTGGAACAACTAAAGTTTGCACCTTAGTTGCCCACCAAAATGAGGATTCTTCCCTTGAAATTTTAGGCATAGGAAATCAACCTTCGCACGGACTTAGAAAAGGTTCTGTGGTTAATATTGAAAAAACCATAGAGTCTATAAAAAAATCAGTTGATGATGCGAGGTTGATGGCCGGGATGGAATTTGACTCCGCAACGGTGGGGATAGCCGGGGGACACATTTATAGTTTTAACTCCTCTGGAGTCGTGCCCATTAAAGGAGAAGAGGTAACTTTAGAAGATATTCATAAAGTAATAGAGGCCGCTAAAGCAGTCGTCCTACCCTCAGATCGAGAAATATTACATGTTATTCCTCGAGAGTTTAAAGTTGATAATGTTCCGGGAATTAAAGACCCCATTGGTATGTGTGGAATTCGTCTTGAGGCCAATGTCCATGTAGTTACTGGTCAAATTTCACTAATTCAAAATTTAATTAAATGTGTGGAGATGACGGGTATCACCGCCAACCAGATAACCTTACAACCTATCGCCTCTTCAGAAGCAGTTCTAACGATAGAAGAGAAGGAGCTTGGAGTTATCTTAGTCGATATCGGTGGGGGAACGACAGATATCGCTATCTGGCGTGAAGGATCTCTGGCCCATTCCCAAATTATTCCCATTGGGGGAAATCATTTTACCAACGATCTTGCTCTGGCCTTAAAAATTCCTTTTCATGAGGCAGAAAAATTAAAGATCAATTCGGGCAGCGTTTTAAAAGACGAACAAAATAAAAACTCCAAAGTTAAGATTCAAGGACTTTCAGGAACAGCACCAAGAGAAGTTGAACTTAAAATGGTGTCAGATATTTTAGGCGCCCGTGCTGAAGAATTATTTAAATTAATAAAAAAAGTAGCGGAAGATTCACATTCACTTAATAAAATAGCCGGAGGCATTGTGCTTACCGGAGGAGGTTCCATGATTAAGGGACTTTCCGCTCTTAGTGAATTCTTACTCGATTTTCCAACAAAAGTAGGTTACCCAATTCCTTTTGGCGGGATAACTAAAAGTATGGAGAGTCCTCAATACGCTACTGTCATGGGGCTTTTACAATTAGCTAAGAAACGTGTGGCGAAAACACCAGAAAGACATAAGTTTTTTAGTGGGCATGGGCATTTTATTGGGAAAATAAAAGAATCCCTCAAATCAGTAATTAAAGAAATCTTTTAGGAGGCATAGTATGTTTGAAATTACCAAAAATGGTGAAAAGGTGAAAAGTAAATTTGGCGCTAAGATTAAAGTTATAGGCGTAGGTGGAGGTGGATGTAATGCCGTCAACACCATGATTCGATCTGGGCTTGAAGGTGTTGAATATATTGTGGCCAATACCGATATTCAGGCATTGGATGTCAGCTTAGCACCGAATAAAATTCAACTTGGGGTTGATGTTACTAAAGGACTTGGAGCAGGGGCCAATCCTGAAGTTGGACGAAAGGCCGCACTCGATGAATATGAAAAACTTACCGAAGCTTTAGAAGGTGCGGATATGGTTTTTGTTACCGCTGGTATGGGAGGAGGAACGGGAACTGGTGGAGCTCCAGTAATCGCTAAGCTTGCCAAGGAACTTGGGGCCTTAACAGTTGGGGTTGTGACCAAGCCATTTTTATTTGAAGGAAAAAGAAGATTTAGACAAGCGGAAAGCGGAATAATGGTTTTAGAGGAAAATGTTGATTCATTAATCTCAATTCCTAATCAAAGGCTGTTATATCTAGCGGGAGATTCTCTCTCTTTAATTGATACCTTTAAAAAAGCAGATGAGATCCTTTTAAATGCTGTTAGAGGAATTTCTGATCTAATCAATAATATTGGTCACATCAATGCAGACTTTGCTGATGTTGCTACTGTTATGGCCAATAAAGGTCTTTCACTTATGGGAACAGGGGTTGCTCAAGGGCCTGATCGTGCTATTAAAGCGGCAACCGAAGCGATTAGCTCACCTCTTCTGGAAGATGTGAGTATCGATGGGGCCACCGGAATTATTATTAATATTACCGGAAGTGAAGATCTCTCAATGCATGAAGCTAATGAAGCAGTTACCCTAATTATGGAAGCGGCCGATGAGGAAGCAGAAATTATCTTTGGAACTGTTATTGATAATGACATGGAAGATGATCTAAAAGTTACCGTCATCGCGACAGGACTTGGAGGACAAGATCGAGTAACAACTACTTCCATGAGAAACAGTGACAGTCTTGGAAACCAAAATTTAAATGGCACCTACATCGAGCCGACAAGAGAGCAAGAAAACTTCACTGGTCGTATGGATATGTCTAAAGGTAAATCTATTGCTGAAAAACTTGGATTTATTAAATTTAATGAAGAAGAACTTGATAGACCAAGTTATCTAAGACGCGAAGAAGGGGAAAAAACCCGAGTAATAACCGGTAGAGGGGATCAGGCCTAGGCCTGATCCTTTAATTTTTCTTTAAAGAAGTTTTGATCTTCTCGGCGGACATATAAGTCCATATGAGATTCAATAATATCTAACTCTAAATTTAGACGATAGTGGGTAATGATATAAGCGGGAAGACTCATCTCTTCCCATAGTTTCTCCTTAATTTCTTGAAGCATAAGGCCCTTTTTGGGGTTTTCACTGGAAAGTCTCACCGATTTAATAGAAGTCCAGCAGGATTTTTGTGCCAAGAGATGATGCCCCGAGCAAAGGAGTAGGCCTCGATAATTCTCTAAGCATTCACTGCAAAAGGTTTTATCACAAATCTGGCAACTACCTGTCGCCCTACTTTTGTTATGAGTGATGCAGTTTAAGGTCATATCATAATCTTAGCTTAAGATTTGTAAAGTTTCGTGCTAAATTGAGCTTCATGAAGTTTTTCCTTTTAATATTTCTTCTTACCCAAGTTACCTATGCCCAAGGCGTGCGAATTGCTCTCTCGGCAAGGCCGACTAATTTGGATCCATTTTTTTCAACGGATGGAAATTCGCAAAATATAAATCGCTTGGTTCATACGACTCTTACAGATTTTAATTCTAATATGGAATTTGAGTGCAGGCTTTGTGAGAGCTATCGTGAGGAAGTAATCGCAGGTAGGCATGAAATTACCTTTGTTTTAAAAAAAGGTGAAAGATTTTGGGATGGAGAAGAAGTTAGCGCAAAAGATGTTAAAAAATCGGTTAAATATTTTTCGACGGACCCAGCGATCAAATCTATTTTCAGGTTTGCCTTTTTAAAGATCATTAAAGTGGAAATCCTAGGAAAATATAAAGTAAAGTTGATTTATAAAAAATTTGATCAGGAAAATTTATCAAATCTCTCTCTGCTTAAAATTATAAAGTATCAAAAAGGTCGAGATCATCATATCGGAAATATTACCGGGGCCGGACCTTATCGTATTAGTCTAGCAAGGCCTTTAGAGTTGATTTTAAAACCGGTGTTTAATAAATATCTTCCTGAACTTAATTTTAAAATAGTAAAAGATGAAACAACCTTGGCGCTAAAACTTATAAATGGAGAAATTGATCTCTCATTGGCCTCTATTTCTCCTAGAAAATTGAATTGGTTGAAAAACTCCCAAAATAATTTAAAATTTTGGGAAAGTTCTAGCTCTAACTACAAATATCTAAGTATAAATCATTCAAAAAAATACTTAAAAATAAAAAATATAAGGAAGGCCCTATCTCTTCTCATTCCACGGAAAGATATTTTGAAATTCAAGTTAAAAGGCCAGGCCATTTTGGCCGGGGGACTATTTTCACCAGCTTTTTTATCACTTTATGAAAGTCTTCCGATTGATCAGTTTTCACCTCAAGAGGCAAAGGCCTTAATTGAAGCTGAAGGGTTTACTTTAAATAGCGATGGCCTTTACCAAAAAGATGGAGCAGTTTTTACTATCGACTGGAAAACCAACAATAATATGGCAACCATCGAATTGGTTAAGATCATTAAAAGCATATTTGAAAAAAATGGGATAAAGGTAAAACTTACTTCTCAAGAGTGGGGAACCTTTATGCGTAATTTTAAGACCGGGAACTATGACATAATTCTTGGGCAGTGGATGGGGTTTACAGGCCCTGATATGTTAAATTTTGTTTTCCACAGTGAAAGTATTCCCCCTAAAGGAGGGAATAGAGGACGATATATTAATAAGAAAATGGATTCTCTTTTATTCTTGGCGGAAAGTGAGAGCAGTCCTGAAAAAAGATCTGACCTTTATAAAAAAGCACAAGCTCTTGCTAATGTTGATTATTCTTATATAAACCTGTGGCATCCGAAGATTTCTTGGGTTGGGAGAAAATGTCTGGCCAACGTTGGGTTAATGCCAAATGGAAGCTTTCTACCTCTTTTAAACATAAAAAATAAGTGCACAAAATGAATCAGAAATATTATTTTTCCGTGATTGCTATACTCAATTCCGCTACGGAAGAGGAATTAATAGAAATTAACCAAAAGGCCTTCGATGACTTTAACTGTGAAGGGATAGAAGAATACAACTTAGATGAAGAGTCGATTGATGAAATTCTGGGAAGAGAGGCCTATCTAGGGGCCGAAATCCCTCTAGAACTTATTGAGAAACTCGAAGGAAAATCTCAAAAAATAAAATATCACTTTATTGGTGAGGGAGCAGAAGATTTTAAAAGATATCTAGAAGAGAAAGGTTTTAAAGTCGAGCTTGCTCGAAATCCCTGGGATGATTGGAATAAAAAATGGAAACAATTTTATAAACCTATCGTGGTTTCTCCAGAGTTAAAAATCATACCGATATTAGAAGAAGACAAAGAATTTATCAGAGAAGATGATTGTATCTACATCTATCCGGGAATGGGCTTTGGCACTGGGACTCATGAAACAACTTTTCTCTGCTTGAAAATGTTCACGGATCTTTTTAAAAGTGGTTTTAAACCTGCAAGTTGTCTGGATTTTGGTTGCGGCTCAGGTATTTTAGGCGTGGCAACTTTAAAACTGACTTATACCAATGTCTTGTTTTGCGATGTAGATAGAGAGGCCTTGGATAATTGTAAGAAAAATCTCTACCTAAACTTCAACGATGATAGATTACATGGCTCTAGTCTTATCGCTCGTGATCGCTTTAAACCGTCAGAGGGATTTGACTTGGTCTATGCTAATATTTTGGAAAATATACTGCTTAAGGAAAGTGAGGTCATAATTTCTAGCTTAAAAAAGGGAGGCAAACTAATTGTCTCAGGCCTTTTAAAAAATCAGGAGGAAGGTTTTTTAGCAAACTTTGACTCAGAGAAAAAGTTGGAGAAAATAAAAACAGAATTTATCGGTGATTGGTGTGCTATTTTATTTGAGGCAATTTCATGAGGGCCGTTTTCATTGCAGATATCGGTGATAAAAAAGTAGATGAAATAATCATTGAAGGAAGTAATGCTCGCCATTTGATAACAGTAGTGAGGATAAGAGCTAACGAAAAGTTAATGGTTCTTGATGGAAATGGTACGCAGATTATAGGGCTTGTTAAAAGTATTGAAGATAAAAAGATTACTCTTACCGTTAAAAATGTTGAGTATTTTTCTAACACCAAAAGATTTGATCTAGCATTAGGAATACCCAAAAAAGATGCTTTTGAAGATAGTGTACGAGCGGCCTGTGAGATAGGACTTGGGAGTATTATTCCAGTGCAAATGGAGTACTCTCAATTTACACCTAAAAAAAATGATCGATTAAATAAATTAATTGAAAGCTCCCTTATACAATCAAACAATCCATTTTTTCTAGATATTAAAGATCTTATAAATTTTAAAAACCTTACTGAATTATTTTCTTCTTATGATAGAGTCTTTTATTTTTGTTCTCACCAGAATTTTCCTGTTAAAAAGACATTAGAAATAACAGCATCAGATCGCGTGTTAATGGTTATAGGGCCTGAAGGAGGTCTATCAGCAGCAGAAGAAGAGGCCCTAAGTACTCATAAGAACGTCTCTTTTATCAATTTACCTTCCTATATTTTAAAAACACCTACCGCTGTCAGTGTTTGTTCAGGTTGGCTTTTTGCCAAGATGCCCAATTAGTCTATTGGCGGAGAGTTAATTTTGTGAAACACTTTAATAATGGAACGGACTCCACAAAAACAACATACACAGAAAAAGCCACCAACATTGGATCAAGATTTAGATCTAGATGACTTCTCCTTTAAACCAATCACTAAGGGACTTGGTTTTCATCATAAAAAAGAAACTGAAGTAAGAAATTTCAGACCCAGTCCAAGGCCTAGAGCTTATACACCAACTCAGAATCTAAGAACCCCTTTTAAAGAACCGATAAAAAAAGTTAAGGAAGAAAAAGTTCTGCTACAAGCAGATTATCGAGAGCGAATTTTGGCCTTTTTAATCGACCTTATAGTGGTTTTACTCGTAACGAGCTTCACGGTATTTACCCTGGTGTATGGGGCCGATCTCAATATTCAAGTACTTATCTCTATTCTAGAAACTCATGAAATAATTCTATTTACTTTTGGGATCTTCTCCCTGTATTTTCTCATCTATTTTTCAATCTTGGATTTAACCTCAACTATAGGTAAATCCTTAATGGGTTTGGAACTCAAGTTGGAAAATGGAAAGAGACCTTTTTTAGCAAATTCTTTTCCCCGGGCATTAGTAACCTTACTATCCCTTGCTCTTTTAGGACTTCCTCTTCTTTCCAATTTCCAAAATAGGCTTTCCGAATCTGAAATTTATAAGAAGTAGATGTTATCTGAACAGGCCCAAAAATTTTTAAAGTCCGCGGAAGGTAAAAAAATTGTTTTTACCAACGGTTGCTTTGATATTCTTCATCCAGGACATGTAGGCTATTTGGCCGCGGCCAGAGAGCTAGGTGATTTTTTAGTTATAGGCCTTAATTCAGATAATTCAGTTAAAAAGCTTAAGGGCCCAGATAGGCCTATCAATAATGAGAAAAATAGAAAATTCATGCTTGAGGGCCTAAAAGCAGTAGATTTTGTGGAAATTTTTGATGAATCTACTCCACTTGAGCTCATTGAGGCACTATCCCCTGATATCTTGGTAAAAGGTGGAGATTGGGAAATTAAAGATATTGTAGGCGCTGAGTTTGTTCAGGCCGCGGGGGGAGAAGTCTATTCTCTTGCCTTTAAAGATGGTCATTCCACCACTAATCTCATTAAAAAGCTTCAAGGTAAGTCCTAATCCCCTAAATTTTATTTAATCGACTAAGGCAGTCAAGTTTCTTGTCGATAGGTCTAGTACTTGACTTTTATAGTGGAGAACTATGGGCCTAAGACTCTCAAGCAATACAATGGCAATTGCCAACAATATCAATAAGCATTCAAAAACTATTGGTGATGAGTCCATGAAAATTTCTTCGGGTAAAAGAATTATTTATGCTGGAGATGATGCTGCTGGCGCCGCTATTGCCTCTAAAATAAATGCCGATGTTATGGGCCTAAAGCAGGCCAAAAAAAATACTAATGATGCCTTATCACTGGTGCAAACCTCAGAAGGGGCCTTAAATGAAATCCAAAATATTTTAATTAGGATGCGGGAGTTAGTTCTGGAAAATGGAAGTAGATCCACGAGAGATGAGGACGCAAGACTAATAGATATTGAATACAAACAACTGAGAAAGGAAATAAATCGAATTTCGCATCAAACTTTCTATAATGGAATTCCTCTGCTCAATGGACAGGCCAAAAATTTAGACTTTCAAGTGGGCCCAAATAGAGGAAAAAGTAATATCATTACTTTAAAAAATGAAAGGATCAATACTACCACTAAGGCCTTAAAGATTGGAGACCAGGGGATTTATTATCTTGATGATTCAAGGGATACTTTAGAACAAGTCGATACCGCCCTTTCCAGAGTATCAAGTCAAAGGGCCTATTTAGGGGCAATCCAAGCAAGACTGGGGTTTGCCTCTTCCCACTTAGACACTATGATTTTTCATAAAGAAGATGCTCGTGCCATCATTGAAGATGTGGATTATGCAAACTCTATAAGTACTCTTCTCAAGGCCAAGATTTTACAGAATTATTCCCAAGCGGCCCTAGCTCAGGCCAATCTAAATTCCGCCTTGGTTTTAAAATTATTATAGTTTCAAAAGCTGAAAACTCCCCCCCTTTTGGTTGATTATTTGCTCTCTACCTTCTATAAGGAGGAGATGAACAGTGCAGTAATTTCTGATATTCATATTAAAGGCCCTGAGACGAAGTCCTATAGGCTTTTTCTTTCCTTTTTATCTCAGAAAGAAGTGTTGGAGAGTTCCACCTGGTATTTCCTGGGAGATATTTTTGATCTTATGATAGGAAATCATTTGGAGTACTTTGAAAAATTCCCCGAATTTTTCAATCGTTTAGCAGAGTATTTAAAAAATGGTGGATCAGTACACTACCTGGAGGGGAATCATGATTTTCATCTGGAAGGACTATTTTTAAAATATTTAGAGATGAGAAATATTCCAGCGGATAAGTTTTTTTATCACCGAGAGGCCTTTAGAAAAGAATTAAATGGTAAGAGTTTTTATTTTTGTCATGGTGATGATATTCAATCAGGAAATTTTGGTTATGTTTTTTTAAAGTATCTTTTAAGAAATCCTTTATCGGGCCTTATTATAAATAAATTAGCGTCATTTTTTTTATTACAAAAAATAGGCTCTTTAATGTCAGGAAACTCTCGTAAATATAATGATTCCAAGTTTGGAGATACCTCTGGACAAAAATTGATTAAAGAAAAATTTAGGAAATTTGCTAGAGATTTTTGGACAAAAAATAAATGTGACTATTTAATATGTGGCCATAGCCATGTCTTAGATGATTATCCTCTTGGGGAGAATGGACGATATATAAACATAGGTCTTCCTCCTGTATCAAATAAATATCTACTTATTGAGGGCCCAGACCTTAAGTTTATGGAAATTACTTAATACTTACCTTCCCCTGGGCGAATTTTTCTTTAAGAGTTCGAAAATACGATCGTTCAGGGTTTTTTATAAGTCTTGCAGAAAGGCCCGAGCTCTTTTTTACTTTGATATTATGTTTGTTGGTAATTTCAATCACCTCTTGTCCATCTAAAGTGAGATGGACTTGCCCATTGGTAGGATAGATTTTTAAACAAATAGTTGAATTATCAGGTAGTACAATGGGCCTTTTAGTTAAGCTATGAGGGCAAATAGGCGTAAGGACTAATGATTTTACCGCTGGGTGAATGATTGGGCCTCCGGCAGCAAGAGAATAGGCAGTTGAACCGATAGGAGAGCTGACAATAATACCATCTCCTGAAACACTGTAAATTTGCTGATCATTGGCCTCAATATTAAGGGTGAAAATTCGTGAGATATCTATCTTATTAATAACAGCATCATTCATAAAATAACTTTTAAAGATGGCCTTATTTTTTTCAAAGACCTCAACTCTAAAAAGGGGCATTTTTATGGTTTCAAATTTCCCCGTAATTGTGGCCTCTAAAGCTTCATAAAAATCAAATTGAGAAAATTCAGTTATAAAACCTAATTTACCTAGGTTGACGCCAAAAATGGGAGGTCCTTGTTTATGTGTCTTTCGGCAGGCCCCGAGAAGTGTTCCATCACCACCTAGAGAGATAATGAGGTCCGATTCTGTATGGATCTGTGCCTCTTCTACAAACTCTAGTCGGGGAGGTATCTTTTTTAGGGCCTTGAGAACTCTTTTTTCATCTTTAATATCAAAGAGCATTTTCTTTTTTCTTTTGCCTAGCCATCTGGCGAGGTTTGGAAGAATACTAGAATATTCAGCAGTTACTCTTGGTTTTAATACGAATGAAATAGTGTTTAGACTCAAATGACGCCCCCAGCCTCTCGAGGTTAATTAAGCTAATCTTAATTAATTAATGTTGGATTGTCATTTAAGGCCCGAGCAAAGGCAGGTAAGACCTCTATTTTAAACTTTTTGAGGTTATTTCCTAGCTCATATTCAAATAAATCAAGCAGTAAAATTAGATCATTGCTTTTTCTGGCCTTAGCAATCTTCTTTAAAATATTGAGTATGTTAAATTGCAACTTAATAAAGGGAGATAAATCTTTTAGGGAAAAATGATAATTTTCTCTAAGCGAGTTTTTTATTACTGAAGAAAGGCGGACAAAAGCATCGAGCGTTTCCAGTATCTCAAGGATTTGTTTATCAAACTTTTCAAATTGACTTTTATGAAAGCTTTGAAGTGCCTCATTCGTTTTTTCTTTAATAGCATCAATGGAAAATAGACAGGCCCTTAGTGCATCTTCAAACAATTGGGTTTTTGTTGGGATAGTTTCAATAGTAATTTGGTTCATACTAAATAGTTTAAAACGAGATATTCTTAAAAGGCCATTACAAAGTTAGAGTTTTATTTTTTATAGACTTCTCAATGATGATCCGCTTCTTTTTATTCCATATAGCATTTTCTAAGTCTTTTAAAACAGTGATTACAATTTGAACTCCCTCTTTTAAATTGAAAATTAATTTTTCAATTGATTCGAGTTCTGTTTTTGAAGGAATCAAATCTATCTGGTATTTAAAAAGAAGAATAGGAATTGAAACTAAGCTATTTGATTTTCCAAGACTTATGAGTTCATCAATGGATTCAACAAACTCATTTATTTTTTGCTCACTTTCAGATATTTGCTTTAAGAGTCTTAAAGAATTTAAAATTATTCTAGAGACTTCAGCGAGAAATTTCTTTTCCTGTAGTTGCCACTCATTGAGATATTCCACTGGTGTCAGGATCATTTCATCTAATATTTTAGATTCGGATATATTTAAATATAACTTGCCGATGAGATAGCGTGACATGGAAATAGATATATCTCGAGAGAGGATTCGATCACCTATTAACTGAATGGGACGTGCTCCGATTAAATCTTGCTGGGAATGATAGATCTTTAGCTCTGGATCGATAAGCTCAAATTGCTGGGTTAAAACATTATATAGATCTTCCCCTTTTATTCTATCCATGCTGATTACAGTGATATCTCTTTCACCGGGGGCCCACGTGACACCGAGTTGCTCTTCTCCGCAAATGATCTCAATTACGGGGATCCCCATTTGCTGGGCCAAATTTTTTAAATTGGACTTAATGGTTATAAGCGAATCAAGCAGAGGCAATACTTTAGTAAGGTTTAAATAGTTGGTACTTATAATTTCTAATTCATTATCAAAGTATCTATTAATTTTTCCAGCATATTCATCATTTGAATCGGCCGGATCAAAAAGTAGAATGGGGAAATAATTCAAGTCAGTTTTTAAAATATCTATAAATTCGATGAGGGTTTTAAAGGATAAATTTTTGTCATCAGTAAAACGTGGTATTTGAATCCCTACTTTTATATCACCCTGTTCTTCATTTTTGGCGATAGAAGATAATTGTAAAGTAGTTTCAAGACTTAGATGGGAGACTTCTAGTTCATTTAATGGATAAAATTTATAATCTCTCAAGGCATATGAAAGGGTATGCCATGGGTCAATAGGAATAAGCTCGCCAGCTCTATCGTATCTATACCCAATAAAAGAGCTTTCAGGATGTTTAAGGCATAGATAGCTTGAGAGATATCTCCCAAATTCAGTTGTCCCAAAATTAATAATCTTATCCCACGTTTTTTGCTCAACCTTCGCTAAGCTTTCGCTTAAAAGGTTTATCGCCAAGGCATCAGAGAACAATTCATTTTTTAAATGGCCACAAATTTTGTTAGATTCAATAGTGTAAATCTCATCTACTCCGGGAATTAGGCCGGCAGCATTTATTTCTTTATCTAGAATCAATAAACTTATTTTTTGATCTGGCATGCTTTTAATCAACCGACCTAGAGTAAATAAGTATTCGGCGCTATCTAAACCGAGAATTAGAATATTTTTCATTTATACTCTCTCCAAATTGAGCTCTTTTAAGGCATGGAATAAAAAATCGTTGGGGTCATTTAAAATTGGTTTTTCTATTAAATCGGTCTTTAGAAAATGATCCAATGATGAGCTTGGGGAAAAGTCTGATAAATATTTTTTAATTTCAGGGGAGTTAACAAGCTCGATGATACTACCAAGATCTTTTGTTGCCCTTTGTGACATGAGCTCTTTGAAATAATCATTAAAAAAGCTTAGAGACGATGGATGAGGTAAGATCCCGGGTCTTTTTAATAAAAAATTTGTAAAGGATGTATTGGCATATAACTCTTTTATTTCCATGCCTGAAAAGATCAGGACATTTTCAGGCGGCAAGAGACCTAGCTTGTCGCATTCGCTAACCGTTTGATCGAGAGGTTCAACTACTGCGATTAGAAAATCTTTGCCCCAGTGGTTTTTTAAATAATTCACTAGTTCCTTGAGATGATAAGCAAATCCAAGACCGAAAACTAAAATGGTTTTCTTGGTACTGATCATTCCTAGATTTTCTTTTAGAAGATCCCGAGACTCTCTTTCTGGATCATAAATAGAATGCAGATGAATTCCATTTATGACGGGAACTTTCAAATTGGTTTTAGTCATTTCGGTTTCATATGAATGAATAAAAGGAAGAGGCATAATTTGGCCCTCACGGTAGTGGTCTAATATTCTATTATTTGACCATGAGGGAAATTTAGTGTCAAAAGTTGATTTAAATGGCCTTCAGATATGATTTTATTTTGGAAAAAGATGAGGCCTGTTTGGCCATTTCATTTTTTTCTTGGTTTAGTCCGGAAATTGCTTGCTCATCAATTTTTTTAATAAATCCAAAGAATATTTGGATATCTTTTTCAACTTTTTCAAAGTTGTGAAAAAAATCAGGACCTAGATTTAACCGATCTTTTTTATCCAGCTTTGTTCCAATCTTGGCCTTATAAACTTGTATGATTTTAATTAATCGTTCTCGATTATCAATAGCAAGATCTAGATTCTCGAGATCTCTAATATCAGTTAATGCTTTAATTTTAAGTGAACTAGTTAAAAGATGATTTAAATATCTTAAATATGCAGAGAGCTCTTCTAAAAATTCTTGTTTAAGTTTTTTACTCATTATTTTGCCTTCTCAAATGACTTTTTTTATTGATTTGACGGCCTCAACCCATCCCTCCTGTAAGGTGATTAAAACCTTCAGTGAGTCTTGGAGTGGTTTTGTATCCATATTTATATTTGCCTGTGTTGAAGAGTAAAAAATATAGTCATATAGAGACGACAGCTCATCAGCTATTTTTCCACCTACTTTATGATCAAGAGAATTATTTAACTCCATGACGATATCTTGAAGTTTTCCAATGCACTCACCTTTTTTTGCGATATCTTTATTCTCGATGGCCTCAATCCCTTTTTTGCAAAATTTAACAGCAGCTTCATAAAGCATTAAAAGGATCTCTTCTTTTCTAGCAGTATTGATAGAAGTTTTTTTATAGGCCCCTAAACCATAATTCACTTATAGACTCCTTTATCCAAGCTTTGGCCCTGACCCAGTATTGACCCCAAGTGCCGCAAGGCCTGCACCTTGGCCTTTAAGATTGGATATTTGTCTTTCTAGGCGGGCAAAACGATTTCTTATATTTTTTTCTTTATGAGAAATTATTCGCTCTTTATTTTGAATGCTACGATTAATTTGATCGATATTTTGTCTGAGCGTTTGTTTTTTAAGGGCGAGAGGGCCATAAGGGAATTTGAGAGATTGATCGGCAAATGAATGTATATTATCGATAAAACCTGAAGTCTTATCTCCTTTGTTATTAAAGAAGCCATAAAGGATTTCAGAGGTTTTGTTAAAGTCTGAGTTTAACTCTGAGAAAAATTTATTTTTATCTACTTTTAAGAGACCATTTTTTTGAAAAGTGATACCAAGAGAGCTTATTCGGATATTGCCTTTACTTGTTTTTATGGGCGTGAAGATAGTTCGGCGAACTTTACTCTCAAGGGCCCGTAGCATTGAATCTCCACCAAGGGTTCTAGTCGTATCAGTATTTTCGTCCATCGAATTTTGCACATTAATAAATTTTAAAATATTGTTGATTTCTTTTACGAATCCAAGGATTTTTAATCCGGCCTTGTCGGTATCTTGAGAAATTTTGATGGAAAATTCTTTGCCCTCTTCTGCCCGATTTAAGTCAATTGTTAATCCCGGAATTAAATTAGTTATATGATTATTTGGAGTCTCAATTTCAAAGCCATCAAGCTTTACAATCGCATCATGTGCTTTTCTTTCTTTATCAATGTAGAGATCTTCTTCTCCATCAACTAAATAAATATAAGGAAATTTGGCAGCTTTTTGATCACCCATATCATCCAGGGAAATAAGAATTCTCCAAGGAAGCTTAGTATCGGTTCCATCATTTATTACAGTCGCATGTAGGCCATTACCTCTGTCATCATTGATTAGTTTGGCAACCCCATCTAAAGTGGCATCATTTGTATCAATGAACATGGAATAGTTTTCCCCATCGGGGAGATAGTATTCTATAAAACCAACACCAACATAACTTTTATCACTATCGGGAAAGCCTGAAGTTAGGGCGGATGATTTTTGGGCCATTCTTTTTACTTCAAATCGAAACTCACCTGGTTTTGCCATTTTCTTATCGGCCATGACAGAAACGATATCTTCGTTGGTAGAAACTTTTATTTCACCAAAATCTCGATAATTACGGTTTTTGTTTACTTTGGTACGGAGATTTTGCACATATCCTTTTAACTCATTAAGAAGCCCCTCTTTTTCTTTAATTTTGGTCTTCTTAACCTGCATTTTTTGGATAGGAATTTTTTCTGCGGCAACAATTTGCTCAACGATATTTTTGGGTAGCCCTGTGTTAATAGATCCAAAGCTGATGCCCAATTGCCTTACCTCCGCAAATTTTTAATAATATAAGCATAGCACTAGGGCGTAGTGCGTCGCAGGGAGGAAGTAATTACCCGACAAAAAGAGTAAAAGCCGTTATAAAGGCTTTTAAATCAGTTAACTGAAGTTTGGATTTATGGAAATTACGGCTAGATATAACACGTGGAGTTGGTCAGAAAAATATAAGTTTTTTTTCTATCGTTTGATAGGCTATTTTTCTTTTCTCTTTGTACCAGTCTATACCCTCAAATATATCCCTTTTGATCAATCTTTTGCTTTTCCCATGATGTGTTTTTATCTCTTGTTCCTCGTTGGACAGTGGTTTCTTTTAGGCAAAGAAGTGGATTATCGGCTTAAAATATTTTTTAGAGTTAATTCCAATATGGATCGTATTATTTATCGATTATTTTTGGGGTTATCTCTATTTATAATTTATTTTAATTTTTTAAATCTATTTCCCTTAAAGTGGATTAATAATATGTATTGGGTAACATGGGCCCTGATAGGGGCCTTTTTCTCTTGGCCTACGAGAGGGAAAATTATTAAAGAATCGGTGACTACAAATTTTACCGAATTTAAATATTTAGATTCTTTTGAGAAAACCCTTTTGACCCTTACTTTTGTTATGTTTATTTTCTCCATGCCCATGATCCCAGCAGTTGAGAGTATCGAGGAATTAAAGTTTCTGATTGACCCAGAGGGAAAGATTTCCTCTCTCTTTTGGAGCTTTCTACAGGTTAATTTTCATCCTTTTATGAAAGATTTTCGTCTTTATAATTTGGCCGTTTCAACCTTTTTCTATTTAATATTTTTAGGTACTTTTCTCGTAACTTTTTATGCCCTTCTTAGATTCTTTTTTTCCCGAAGATTATCGCTTTTAGGAGTATTTGCTCTTCTCTCATCTTGGAAATATTCAACTATTTTGATGAGCGATCTGGGCGCCACAATTTTTTCAACTTATCTGCTTATTTGGGTATGGGTCATGCTATGGGCCACCAGGGCCCTGTCTTATAGGACAGGATTATTTTTAGGGCTGATTACCTTCTTAGGGGCCTTGTTTAATTCGTCAATGTTTTATTTGATGTTGGTGCAAATTCCACTTTTTTATTTCGGCCTTTTCAAGTCCAATACGTTGTGGTTTAGGAAGCAATTTTTAAAATACTCAGCTTTTGGCTATGTGCTGTTGATTAGTGTTTTAATTATAGATTCGTCATTAAATGTAACACCCTTTCAAGGATCGAGTGCACCAATACTTAGAGATTTATATGAGCTTGTAGTACGGAAAGGATTTTTTGCTCTTTCCATAATAGGTTTTTTTATTTTGACTTTGAAAATAATTTTTAAAAATACTTATTATTTAAAACAGTTTCACTTTAATTTGAATAAATTTAAAGAATTGATCTTTTTTATCTCTTTATATCTAGCTTTTGATTATGTATTTAACATGGGTGGTTTTAAGCAATATTCTTATATGTGGCCGATTGTATTTTTAAGTTTGATACCACTTGAGTTCCTATTCCAGAAGATAAGTCGTCTTAGATCTTCTAGAAATATGATTTATCTTTGTTATATATTAATCTGCCTTTTAGATTCTCATTTTGAAGAGAGAGTGAAAATATTTATTAAAATAATCCAAAATTAGAGAAGGAATAAGATGTTAACAATTGAAATAAAAGAAAGAATAAAACAAAAAATTATAGATTTTTTCCAGACGGAAAAGCTATTTGAAAATTTAAAAGTTGATAAAAAAGCAGATAATACTGTGGTTACAGAAGTGGACTATTTCATTTGTAAAACGGTTAAGGCCGAATTAGCGGCCTTTGATAAGACCGCTGATTACAATTATTTTAGCGAAGAAGATCATGATAAATTGCTATTTCCGGCCTCTATCTTAGATCCTATTGATGGAACTCGAGGATTATTAGAGGGCTTTCCGGAATGTTCTCTCTCTTTGGCCTTAATGAAAACAGGCAAAATTAGTGAAGGATGGGGTTGGATCTATAATCCTTTTACCGGACTTTCAATTTATTCTGATGAGATATTTCAAATGGCACCAAATACACCGAAAGGGAAGTTATTGGGTCTGGTCTCTAGAAGCGAGTGGGACCGAGGACTTTACGCAGGTTTTGATTCGGGGCCCTTTGTGATTGCTCCAAAAGGCAGTATTGCTTTTAAATTAGGGATTTTGGCCAGTGGTGGATGTGATTTTGTCATTACTAAAAGACCCAAACACATATGGGATATCGCGGCCGGAACAATTAATTGTTACACTAGGGGTATCTACCTCTATGGACGAGATGGAAAGATTGAAACATTGGAAAGTAAAAAATCAGATTCTCCTATGCTTTGGTGTAGAGAAGAGCACTTTGAACTGCTAAAAGGACTGCTAAAATAAAATGGGATTTAAAGTAAAAGATCATTATTTCAAAAAGGCAAAAAAAGAGCAGTTCCTTGCTCGAAGTGTTTATAAGCTAGAAGAAATTGACAAGAAATTTAAGGTCTTAAAAAAAAGTGATATAGTTTTTGATCTTGGTTATTACCCAGGATCATGGATCCAATATACTGCTGAAAAAGTTAAAAAAGTTATTGGCATAGATATTAAAGAAGTGAATAAAAAGATAATAAATATATCAAATGTAGATCTTTTTAAAAAGGATGCATTTGATATAGAAGATATAAGTGAGCTTGGTGTAGATCAAAAATTTGATGTAATCCTTTCAGATATGGCCCCAGATACAACGGGAATAAAATCGGTTGACCAAGATAGATCTCTTGCTTTGGTTGAAAAAGTTTTTAAAATATTACCGACTTTTTTAAATAAGGATGGAAATTTTGTTATTAAAGTCTTTGACGGCAATGATGCTCAAATATTTTTAAAAAATAATAAAAAACTTTTTAAATCATTTAATTACTTTAGGCCAAAATCTACGAGGTCTGTCAGTAAAGAATTTTTTGTGATTGGCAAAGGGTATCAAGGATGAAACTTGTTAAATTAACTTTCATCATCTTGCTTTTTTTTGGTTTGGGATTTTGGACCTATAACAAATACCAAGAAATTGATCGTGAAATTAAAATTGGCCGTTTTAAAATTATAAAAGATGAATTAAGTGAAAATATTATTGGTAAAGGCCAATTTCCCAAGACGCTTAAAATTTTAGAAGAACAATTTAAAGTCGATTATACCCTAAACTTTGAGTTAGACGGATATATAAGAAAGCTACTTAAGAGATATCGCTCGGATTATTCGGCCATAATAGTTTTAGACAATGAATCAGGGGCGATTTTAAGTGCAGTTGGGTATGAAAAGAAAACTCACTCCTTTAATAATAAAATTGTTTTTTCCGGCAGTCATCCCTCTGCTAGCTTGTTTAAAATTATAACATCGGCCTCTCTATTAGAGCGCCCCAATATTAAAGATGAAACTTCTTTTAGATATCGAGGGAAAAGATCAACTCTTTACAAATATCAATTACGAAATAGAAGAACTAGATGGGATCGGAAAACCTCACTTAAGAGGGCCTTTGCAAGGTCTAATAATGTCGTGTTTGGCAGGGCAGCAATTAATCATTTGACCTCCGAAGGAATTTATAAAAAGGCGATAGATTTTGGTTTTAATTCTAAGTTAATGGAAGAGATCCCACTATCTATATCTAAGTTTAATCGCCCAAAAGACAACTATCATATGGCCGAACTGGCCACCGGTTTTAATAAGGAAACACTTATCTCCCCCATACATGGGGCCTTACTTAGCTCAGTGGTGGCCAATGAGGGAGTCTTGACCTACCCACGAATTGTCTCTCGAATTTATGACATAAAAAAAAGAGAGACTATTTGGAATAATATTCCAAAGGTACATAGAGTTCTTAAGGCCCAGGTCTCTCGAGATTTAGAAGAGATGATGAAAATGACTATCAAAGGAGGAACGGCCCGTGGAGGTTTTCGAAATTTGAATAGATTTTTGAAAAAGAATCTATTCATTGGCGGAAAAACAGGAAGCATTACTGGTGGCGATCCTTTTGGAAAGAGGGATTGGATTACGGTATTTGCCAGACCTAAACTTAAATCACTGGGAAAAGGAATTTCCATCTGTGTTATGAACATAAATGTGAAAAAGTGGTATGTTAAATCATCTTTTTTGGCCAAAAAGGTTATAGATTACTACTATAGGAAAATCAGTCCTCTAGCGCGCAGGGTTACTAAATCGTAAGGAAATAAAAATGTCAGGTAGTGAAAAAGAACTTGCAATGACTAAAAAAGAAAAATTTATCAAAGAGACAAAGTCGATCTCATTTATTATTTTACTCGTTTTAGTTTTTCGCTCTACTATCGCTGAGCCCTTTAGAATACCTTCAGGCTCCATGATTCCAACTTTAATGATTGGGGATTTTATTCTGGTTAATAAACTATCCTATGGGGTTAAAATTCCCTTCACTGATATTAATCTTTTTGGCTTTGACTCTAGCCCTAAATATTTTTTTGGTAAAAGTGATCCAGAAAGAGGAGATGTTATTGTCTTTAAATATCCTAGAGACAAAAGCATTAATTACATTAAAAGAGTCGTAGGTCTCCCCGGAGACATCTTAGAAATGAGGGATAAAGTTATCTATGTAAATGGAAATCCTATAAATGCTCAGGAAATTTCTGGAAAAGATTATATGGATGATATGGATGATAAATTTAAGGTTTATAACTTTCGTTTTTATAAGGCAAAAACGGGAGAGGCAGAGCACACTATTCAATTAGATGCAGATGCCTTTTATCAGACAAATTTTAGTAAAAAGACCGTTCCTCCAGGACATTACTTTGTTATGGGGGATAATCGTGATTATAGTTCTGATTCTAGATTCTGGGGTTTTGTTCCTAGAGAGGTAATTAAAGGAAAGGCCCTATTTGTGTGGTTTTCGATGATTTTCCCCGGAGGAGAGCATCCATTCAAATTTAGGCCATGGAGAATTGGAACACCAATTAATTAACCTTTTTTAAATCAATCCTCGTTATTCCATCATTTTGATCATCGGGTCTACCCTCAAAGTCAGGGTTGTTTTTAAGATGATTTCTGATCCACTTTTTTAGAATACCTTCACCATGACCGTGGATAATTTTTAAAAATGGGATATCGCCGGTTAATAATTCACCTAGAGATCTCTCCACGGCATTTTCAAATTCTTCAAGCCTCATTCCTCTGCAGTCGAGCTCTATTTTCCCCAGTACTTCTCTTTTAATCTTTACATTAATCTCTCGGACATGAAGCTCTTTAAGAATCCCCAGCGTTTCGACGGGGCACCAAAGAGTGAGATTCTTGCTTTTTATTTGAACTTCCTTTTTTCGCTCATTTACCTTCAAAACTTCTGCTTGGGATTTTAAGAGTTTTGAAAAATAAAAATCGCCAGGTCTGATATTAGAAAGAGTTGGCGATTTAAATTCGGGAGAATGTTCTTCTTTTTTACCAGGATCAAGTTCTCTCATCGTTTGCTTTAATTGTGAGCTCTCTTTATAAAAAGTTTTCCGTCCTTTTACCTGTTCGCTTTTAAGTGTGTGATCGGCATGATCAATAAGCTTTTGAAGCTTCTCATTATAAGATTCCCAAAGACCTTCTTTCTCTAGTTTTAAAAGGCCTTCTTGAGATTTTGCTTTTGCCTTTAATTTTAAATTGATGGAGTTATTCTCGATTAAGAGTGAGTCAAGTTTGGATTGCTTAATGGTCAAGTCTTGTAAAAGTCCTTCATAAGAGATTTTTTCATTATCAATCAGCTCCATTGCCCTTTCTTTAATATGCCCTTTCATGCCAAATTTTTCTGAGAGTTTACCAAATATTGAAAGCGCCATGGAGCTTCCAGGAGAG
>QNFX01000013.1 GCA_003650125.1 Campylobacterota bacterium | reverse complement strand
GCTACCTTTCTCTTTTTAGTAGTTTTTCTCTTCGCTACCTTTCTCTTTTTAGTAGTTTTTCTCTTCGCTACCTTTTTCTTAGCAGTCTTCTTTGCTACTTTTCTTTTCTTTTTAACGGCCATCCGTTCCTCCTGGTTTATTAACTATATATAAATAGGTTAAACATAAAGTTTCTTCAACGCAAACAAAAAAACCAATTTTATTTGTCTTCGGTCAAAAATTTATATTTATTTAGTTTTTTTAATTAATTTAGGAATAAATACTAAAGTTTTTAAAAAAATTTGACGGTTTTTGAGTAAAAAAGAAGTGTAAGCACCTAAAAATAAAAATGAATTAAGAAAAAAAAAGAAAAGAAGAAAAACACAAAAAAAATAGGAAGTTTTTAATCAAATTCGAAGAGAACATCGTTATTTCGTAGGGAAACTTTTACCTTTCCACCATTTTCAAGCTTCCCAAAAAGTATTTCTTGAGAAAGTGGACGCTTAATTTTGTGGTCAATTAGCCTTGAAATAGGTCTTGCTCCCATTTTAGGATCATACCCTGTTTTTCCTAACCAATTTTTTAGCTCCTCGGTAACTTCTAATTCCACATTCTTTTCTGAAAGTTTCATTTCAAGTTGAAATAGGAACTTTTCCACAATTTTAAAGATATTTTCCTCTGAAAGCTTATTAAAGTGCAAAATAGCATCTAATCGGTTTCTAAATTCCGGTGAAAAGAAGCTCTTTATGGCCTGATCTCTCTTTGTATCAACATTACTAGTTGTTGCTCCCAATCCGATTGCTCCGGCCTCCATTTCCTTCGCCCCTGCATTTGTAGTCATTATAAGGATAACATTTCGAAAATCACTCATTCGGCCTTGAGAATCAGTTAGCACTCCACGATCCATAACTTGAAGTAAAATATTAAAAATATCGGGATGGGCCTTCTCAATCTCATCAAGCAGTAAAACACAGTGCGGATGCTTTTTTATTGTTTCGGTTAAAAGTCCTCCCTCATCATGACCAATATAGCCCGGAGGCGCCCCAATCAATTTTGCCACTGCATGTTTTTCCATATACTCAGACATATCAAATCTAGTGAATTTTATACTTAAGGCCTCTGATAATTGTTTTGAGAGCTCAGTTTTTCCTACACCAGTAGGCCCTGTGAAAAGAAAACAACCCATTGGTTTTTCGATCTCTCGAAGTCCTGATCTAGATAACAAGATGGAATCGGACAGCTTTTCAATTGTTGAGTCCTGCCCAAAGATTAAAAGCTTTAAAGAGCTAGACAGATCTTTAAGTCGTTCTCGATCAGTGCCACTAACTGATTTTTTGGGAATCTCGGCAAGTGATGAGATAATATTTTCAATATCATTTACAGTAACCTTGGATTTTCTTCTATTTTTTGGCAGTAAATTAATGGCCGCACCGGCCTCATCAATTATATCAATGGCCTTATCTGGAAATTTTCGATCCATTAAATACCTGTCTGAAAGTTCTATCGCCTCACGGAGGACTTTATTTGAATATTTGACTCCATGATGATCCTCAAACTTAGACCTAAGTCCCTGAAGTATTTTATAAGTATCCTCATTAGAAGGTTCTTTAATATCAATTTTCTGAAATCTTCGACTAAAAGCATGATCCTTTTCTATGAATTTCCGGTATTCTGCAAAGGTTGTGCTCCCTAGACACCTTATAAGTCCATTTGAAAGCGCCGGCTTTAAAAGGTTAGAGGCATCAACAGTTCCTGAACCAGTGGCCCCCGCCCCCATCAAGGTATGAATTTCATCGATAAAAAGAATCGAATCATGTCCGGCCTCTTTATTGCTTATTAGTTCCTTTATAACCCCTTTAAGTCTTTCTTCGAACTCTCCTCTAAATTTAGTTCCCGCCAAAAGAGAGCCCAAATCTAGGGCATATACTGTTGAGTCTTCTAAAAAAGAAGGAACCTTTTTATTAATTATGGACCAGGCCAGTCCTTCAGCAAGGGCAGTTTTTCCTACTCCCGCCTCGCCAACCAATATCGGGTTATTTTTTCTTCGACGACAAAGAATTTGAAAAATTCGTTTTAATTCAGAAACTCTACCAATAATAGGGTCTATTTTGCCCTTTTCTGCCATTTCATTTAAATTGATAGCAAAATCTCTCAGCGGTGATTTTTCCTTTTTAGGTGCTGTAGATGGTCCTTCCCCTACTTCAACCTCATATTCGTCTTCAGTATTCGTTGGTCTATCAAGACTATGGGCAATTCTTTTAATGACATCAAACTTTCTGATCCCCTGCTTTTCAAGCAAGTAGATGGCAAAGCTTTCTTTTTCTGGAAACATCGCAATTAGAAGGTTGATACCTCTTATTTTCTCTTTATTAGAAGATCGCACATGCAATGCGGCCCGTTGAATAACCCTTTGCAAGGCCATACTTATTTCCGGTTGATATCGAATTCCCGATTCCTCGGCCAAATCTTTTATTTTTTCGTCATCAAACTGACTCTGGGACAAATTCTCAATATCTTCTGATGAGATGACTGAGAAATTATTTTTGTTAAGAAGAAAGTCATTTAATTCCTTTTTGATTCCTTCAATATCACCACCACACTCATTCATCACATTTACAACTTGTTCATCTTCTAAAAGGGCCCATAGGATTCCTTCTAAAGTTAAAAACTCATGTTGTAATTCATTGGCCTTTTTAATGGCGTTATTAAAAATTATATTTAGTCTTTGACTGATCATAAGATCTATTCCTCTTCAAAAGAACATTTTAAAGGATGCCCATTTTCCCTTGCTAAACGGGTTACTTGAGCTGCCTTAGTTTCTGCCACCTCAAAGGTGTAAATTCCACAAACCCCTTGCCCCTCGCTATGAACTGTCAGCATTATATCCTGGGCCTGTTCAGGAGTTTTAAAAAAATATTTTTCCAATACATGAGTTACAAACTCCATGGTGGTGTAATCATCATTATGAAGTAGAACTTTATACATTTTAGGTCTTTTTACTCGCTCCTGAGTAATCACCTCTTCTTCATATTGATAGTCTTCTCCACCATCTTCTGTACTAAAGATGGGATTCAAAAAAAATTTGTCAACCTTTTGATCTTTCATATTTCTTTAAAATTTTAAGTTACTTGTCGCGTCTATAGCTATAATATAATCTTAACATAATTACTAAAACACGGTAATCTAGCGATGTATTAAAATACTAATTTCAGAAACAAAAAAGGATATAAATCTTGAAATTTTGGGATATTTTTAAACCTTCAAATAAAGAAATGATAGATCAAAGCAGCCGGCTACATCAAAAGATATCTAAGCTTTTACCGGGTACAAATGAAGATGAACTCATAAAGTGCGCCTGTGTTGCCGGTCTTCTGGCAAGAGTCGCCTATATCGATTTTGAAATTCATGAAAATGAAAAAGATTTTATAAGCAAATCCTTACTCGATTGGACCAATTTTAATAAAGAAGAGGTCGAGGCCATTTCTAAAGTAGCGATTGAAGAGATTAAAGATTTAGCAGGACTTGAAAATCACCTGTATTGCCATCCGTTAAATAAACTCATGGATAATGATGAAAAATATGGGGTAGTGGAAACTCTCTTTGCTATGGCGGCCAGTGATCATGAAGTAACTGGCAACGAATCAGAAGAGATTAGGTTAATTAATATGGGACTTCGGCTAGAACATAAGCACTTTATATCGGCCAGGGCCACAGTCTTAGATAAGTTAGTGGCCCTGAAAAATATTTAATCTTCTTTTTCGGTATCGATATCTTCAAAGCCCTCTTCTTTACTAGCGTAAAATTCGACTTTTTCTTCATGTTTGTGGTGAATATGATTTTTCCACTTATCTTTTTTCTTCTGTAATTGTTTTTCCATTTTATCTATAACCAAATCAAAGGTGTGATAAAGGTCTTCCGCGCTAGCGCTAGATGAAAAAGTAAATTTTGGGCCATGAAGAACTAATTCCACGTCGTGCTGGTTAGGTTTCACATTACAGGTCCATTTTAAGATCGCACCTTCCTCAGCACTACCTTCAAGGTATTTCTCCAACTTTTTAGATTTCTTCCTGATCCTTTCATCCAATGAAGGAGTATGCTCCATATTGGTAAAGGTAATTTTAACTTCCATAATTCCCCCTTTATTTAATTTTTCTTTTTGAAGAAGAAAGAATTCCCAAAGACTCTCGATACTTAGCAATGGTTCTTCTAGCGACCTTAATTCCTTCTCTTCCTAGAAGGTCGGCAACCTTTTGATCCGATAAGGGCCTATTGGGACTTTCTAATTCTATTAGATTTTTTATTTTAACCTTTAAAACTTCACTTGAAACTTCTTCTCCTGATGTACCACCAACACCTGACATGAAAAAGTATTTTAATTCAAAAACTCCTAAAGGAGTATGCATATATTTATTAGTGGTTACACGAGATACCGTTGACTCATGAACACCGATCTCATCCGCTATTTTTTTAAGAGTTAAGGGTCTTAAATACTCCACTCCTTTCTTAAAAAATCCCTGTTGATGTTTTACAATGGCCTCTGCTACCCTGTAAATTGTCTTTTGTCTCTTTTCAATGGACTTTATAAGCCATACTGCAGACCTCAATTTATCTTGAACATAGTCCTTTACCTCGGCCCCTCCGACCTCTTGCTTTAATAAATCTTTATACATATTTGATATTTTAAGTCTTGGTACTCCCTCTTCGTTAACGGCCACTACAAATTCACCTGAAACTTCAACTATATAAACATCAGGTACCACATATTGAATATCTGCAGGTGAGATCAACCTACCTGGTTTTGGATTAAATTGATTAAGACCTTCTATAGCGTTATTAACTTCTTCTAAGCTATTTCCCGTTTCCTTTACGATTTTGGAAAAATCCTTAAGCTTAATATCTTCTAAATGATTTTTTATAATCTTTTCCATTAGTGGTGAGCGATCTTCCAAAATCGTTGCCTGGGCCAAAAGGCAATCGGTTAAATTTCGAGCTCCACAGCCAATAGGGTCTAAGTTTTGAATTTTATCTAAAACATGTAATGCATCCCCCTCATCTGCCTCCAGCTCCTCTAGGAGCTCGTCAAAGGGCATTGCCAGATAACCATCGTCATTAATGTTTCCAATGATAAAATTGGCAATTCTCCATTCTTCCTCATTTAAGTGATCCATACGGAGTTGCCATTCGAGATGTTCTGCTAAGGTCTTCCCCTTTGAAACCATATTTTCATAATTAGGAAAATCATTTATGGATTTTCTCTCAAAAGATCCACTCGCCAATTTTCCGGATTCATCAGCATTTAAATAATTTTGCCAATCAAAGTTGTCATTTTGATTAGTCATTAAAGGTTTTTCAATTAAATTGTCTGGATCGGCCTCTCGGACTTCTCTTTCAAGGCTTGTTATATTGGGGTCTTCAGCTTTGTTAACAAAGTCTTCAGCTCCTCTTTCTTCTAAAAGAGGGTTTTCAGTCATCTCATGCGCAATCACATTGGCCATTTCCATATGGGTCAAGGTGAGCATCTTGATGGCCTGCTGCAATTGTGGCGTCATCAAGAGCGTTTGCGTCTGCTTTAAATTTTGGGATAATTTAATTGCCATATGTTATATTTTAAAGTTTTCACCCAAATAATATTTTTTTACCCTTTCGTCATTAATAATTTCATGGGGAGTTCCTTCCACAATTAGTTCTCCCTCTTTCATAATATAGGCCCGATCTACAATTTCTAACGTCTCTCTTACATTATGATCAGTAATTAAAACGCCTATATTTCGTGCCTTTAAATCTATAATAGATTTTTTTATTCCTGATATGGCCTGAGGATCAACGCCGGCAAAGGGCTCATCCAGTAAAATAAATTTTGGCTCTAAAGCAAGAGCTCTAGCTATCTCAACTCTTCTTCTCTCTCCTCCTGACAGAGATCGCCCTTTCGAATTTTTAATAGAAACGAGACCAAAATCGTTTAAAAGAGAGTCAAGTAGAGTTAGCTTTCGAACTTTAGGAATAGATCTATTTTCAAGGGCAGCATATATATTTTCCCGAACTGTTAGATCGCGAAAAATTGAAGCCTCTTGAGGAAGATACCCTATTCCTTTCTGGGCCCTTATATGAATAGGGAATGATGTTAAATCCTCATCCATCATGGAAATATTTCCATTGTCGGCCTTAATGAGTCCGACAATCATGTAAAAACAAGTCGTCTTACCGGCACCATTAGGTCCTAAAAGGCCTACAACTTCACCGTTTTGCAGACTGATGCTAACATCTTTGACAACCTTTTTATCTTTAAAGGATTTAGCTAAATTTTGCGCTTTTAAAATGGTCTTTTGCATTACCGACCTTTTTTTATTTTGAAAATTGTATTGGCATCTTCTACTTCTACAACTTCACTGTTTTCTCTAATAGTTATTTTATTACCCTTGATAACCTCGCCATCCTGAATAACTTTTGGAAATCCTGTAAGGACCAATTTACCCTCACTGGCCTTGCCTTCTAGCCTCTCGGCATAGGCCTTCCTTAAACCATTTTTATTTTTTTCTCTTAACCTCACATCGTCATTTAAAACGAAATAGTTAAGCTTGTTACTATAGTTATTTAAGTGAATTTCCCCTCTTCTAGACCAAGCGGAAAAAGGAGGTTTATTGAAAAATACTGCCCCAACAAGATTAATTTTGGATTTTAGTTGTGAATAACTTAAATTATTGGCCTTAAAATCAATACCTTCTCGATATTGTTCCTTTCTATGAATATTTCCCCTCACATCTTCATAAAAGTTGGAAATTTTCTTTTCTGGATAATGACTAAATCTTTTTGCTTTAATTTCAATTCGGTCTTCAGATTGTGGAAGTTTTCCTTTAAGTAAAACATTTCCTTGCCCCAAAAATTCATCTTTATCTTTATAATAAATCACCTGGTCAGCAGTTAAATTATTCTGATCGTCATTTAATTCCACATCTTCCTGGAGAATTAATTTATTTCCCTCTATGCGAAAGAAGGCCTTTTTTGCTGAAAATTTTATTTCCTTTTGGCCACTTGAAAAAGATCTCCCTTCTAGAGACTCCATATCTGTATCATTATTCTTTTTTATAGATGTTAATTTTGAGGAGATAAAAATATGCGGTTTGTTACCTTTTAAATGATAGAGCTTCGCGTCCTCTAGCACACTCACCCTTCTTTCTGGTGTAGTTTTAAGCCTCGTAGGGTTAGTTAGATTAGATTTCATTTTCCAGTCCCTTAAATTGGAGACAAGAATGATATATAGGCAACAGAACCCAAAAACTGAATTTAATATTACCTGATTCCAACTCATCTTTTTTAATGCTCCAAGGACTGTTTCACTAAGCCTTTTATAGCAAATTTCTAACTAAATGCAAAAAGGGATAGTAGGTTTTACTAAGTCTAAAAATCTATGATAACCTCCTATTTTTCCGTTAATAATTAGGATTTTTAGCAGTGTCTAGGAAAACTCTCCAATCGATAAAGAACGTAATAGACCAGGGAATCAAGCTAACCCCCATGATGGAGCAGTTCTACTCCATCAAGCAAAAAAACCCTGATATTTATCTCTTTTTTCGTATGGGTGACTTCTACGAATTGTTCTTTAATGATGCCGAAGATGTCTCCAAAATATTAAATATCACCCTCACTCATCGGGGCAAAATTGGGGATGTAAAAATCCCTATGGCGGGAATTCCACACCACGCAGCGAGCTCCTATATTGATCGACTTACGACCCAAGGTCTAAAAGTTGCCATTTGTGAGCAAACTCAGGATCCAAAAGATGCCATCGGAATTGTTACCCGAGATGTTACACAAATTGTAAGTCCGGGGATGCCCTACGACTTGGATAAAGTCGATTTTTTAGATCACCACTATATGGCGTCGGCCTCTTATGAAAATAAGAAATTTACTTTAGTAGTCATTGATTTTACCAATGGATCATTTTTCGGGCAAGTATTCTCAAATATTGAAGATCTTTTAAAAAATCTAAGGAAGGTTAGTCCTCGCGAATTTATCACCTACCCAGAGCAATGGATAAAATATCCTAGTTTTGAAAATTATCTTGAACACAGTGAAGTACTCATAACCCAAATAAGTAAAGATTATTTCGTTGCTAAAAATACCAATTTATACATTGAAAAATTAATCCCCTATTACAAGAAAGATACCACCATAGTTAGCAATAAGGAGGTTCTAAGTCCTCTCGGTGCCCTTTCATATTATATGTCTTCAACTCAAGATCTAGAATCGCTCGTTCATCTAAGACCTTTTAAGATGATCCTCGAAAAGGGTAGTTTACAAATTTCCATGCCAACTCTAACAGGACTGGAAATTCTTCCAAGAAATCGAGAATTCTATAAAGAAAGTCTTATCGGGCTTTTTAATAAGACAAAAACCTCTATGGGATCGAGAAAACTAAAAGAATTATTTACTCACCCCATTTCTAATTTTAATGAACTAAGAAAAAGACACGATTTGATTGCTTATTTTCTAGAGAACCTTGAAAATCTTGAAAATATCCGTGAACTTTTAAATGATATTCGAGATCTTGAAAGAATAATGGCCAAGGCCTCTTCTAAAAAGATCAATGCTCAAGACCTGACCAATACGAGTAAATCGATAGAAATATATTTTAAACTGGCCGAAGTTTTAAAAGATCTTCCCCTTGATTGGTTTGTATGGCCAAGTAAGAAAAATGAAAACTCTCTTTTAAAATTAAGTAAGCTAATCAATAAATCCATAAATGATGAAACTGGGGCCTCCCTTGATAAGGGTAACTTGATTCAAGAAGGTTTCTCCAAAGATCGAGATATCCTGGCCCACATGGATGAAGACATACAAATAAAACTAACAAAAATGGAAAAGAAATACCGAGAGCAAACCGGTATTTTAAAACTCCGCATTAAATCAAATAATATTTTTGGTTATTTTATCGAAATACCCAAGGCCCAATCAAAAAAAGTTTCTGATTCCTTTACTCGTAGGCAGACTCTAGTCAATTGTGAAAGATACACCACCAAAGAACTTATCAAATATGAAAATAAAGTCATTGCCTCCAAAGAAAAATTGGAGCGGATTGAAAAAGAGCTTTTTGCAGGTGTTGTAGATGAAGTAAAAGCTATTGCTGGTGAAATTTTACTCTTAGCTGAGTTTTTAAGTTATCTTGATGCTTTCCAAGGTCTTTCCTGGATCTCCCATCAAGAAAATTTAGTAAGGCCTAAAATTTCAAAAAATAAAAAGATCCTAAACATTAAAGGTGGTTGGCATCCACTGGTTAAATCAGTGATTCTCGATCAGTTTGTAACCCATGACTTACAAATGGATAAAGACTGTTATTTTGGTCTCGTCACAGGGCCTAACATGGCAGGTAAGACCACTGTCATGCGAGAGATGGCAATTATTCAATTTCTGGCCCAAATAGGTTGTTTTGTTCCTGCAAAATCGGCCCACTTAGGACTTTGTGATTATCTTTTTAGCCGCCTTGGTGCTAGCGATGATATTTTGAAAGGGCAATCAACCTTTATGGTAGAAATGTCGGAAACCTCAGAAATAATCCGTCATGCAACAGAGCGATCTCTGATTATTTTAGATGAAGTAGGGCGTGGAACTTCAACCTTTGATGGATTAAGCATTGCTTGGTCACTGGTAGAATATTTCATACGAAATTTAAAATCCCTGACCTTATTTGCTACTCACTATCATGAACTCATTGATCTGGTAGAAAATGAGCCGGGGAGTAAAAACCTTACGGTTGAAACCATTACGAAAAAAGGTGATGTGCAATTTCTTTACCGATTGGTGGAAAAAGCTACTGCCCAAAGTTATGGCATTTATGTTGCAAAACTTGCAGGACTACCTCAATCTATCTTAAATCGATCACAGGAAATTCTCGGATCTCTAGAAAAGGAAAATTTAGGAGGGAAGATAGGTCCTTGTGCACCAGGATCAGGTACTCAACTCTCCTTTTTTGGAGAAGATGAACGACCCTGTCCTATCCCAGTTCATTTAAAGGAAATTGAAGGCGAGCTTACCAAGATTAATATTATGAATTTAACTCCCCTCCAGGCGCTAGAAAAACTAAATAATCTAAAAGAGAGTATTCCCCTTCAATAAGATAGCTTTTTTACCGAATAGATATTGGTGAAGGCCAAGCAAAGTTTATTGAGACGAAGAGTAAGCGCTTTTGTTGTAGATCTCCTCGTGATCTCAATAATGCGTTCTACTTTACTTTATACTTATATAGAGTTCATGAGTCGATTTTTCCCCTCCATCACATTTAATAGTAATTTTATCTCCAACTTATATGTCTTAGGTGATTTTCTAACTATCTCTTTATTTATGAGTTATTTTATTGGCTGCTATTATATTGGAAAAGGACAGACTCTTGGTAAGTTGCTTTTTAAGCTAAAAATAATCTCGTCAAGAGAATCAGAACTAACCATTAGTGAATGTTTTATGCGTTCATTTGGCTATCTTTTTTGTTATTTGAATTTCTTTATTCTTTTTCTAGTCCCCTTTTTAACCAAGGATGAAAAAGGTTTTCCTGATTGGATTTCATCAACCTCGGTAAAAGATTTGAAAGAAAAAGAAAAATATGATGAAAATGAGGCCTTTAACCTAGCAGGCTAATCCCATTTAAAATGCAAGTCCTTAATCTGCTCATCGCTTACACCTGAAGGGGCCTGGGCCATTAAATCAGATGCGGAGGTAGTTTTAGGAAAAGCAATGGTATCTCTAATATTATCGGTACCGGCCAAAATCATAATAATTCGATCAAAGCCAAAAGCGATTCCTCCGTGTGGAGGAGTTCCATAATCTAAAGCTTCTAGAAAAAATCCAAATTGAGACTGCGCCTCTTCTTTTGAAAATCCTAAGGCCTTAAACATTTGATCTTGAACTTTACTATCAAAAATTCGAAGAGATCCTCCACCTATTTCATAGCCATTACAAACGACATCATAGGCCTCGGCCAAGAGATCTTTTAATGGGCCTTCTGGATCAGTGGGATCTCCATTTAGAAAATCGTCTAGTTGTTCTTTTTTAGGCATAGTAAAAGGGTGGTGAACGGCCATAAATCTTTTAAGATCTCGATCCCACTCAAGAAGAGGAAAATCATTTATCCACACAAAGCTATAACCATCACTATGTAATTTAAATTTATCAGCAAAATGCCTTCTAAGAGCATCACCGCAAGCGTGAGAAATGCCATGGTCGGTATCAGCTGCAAAAAACCAAGTCCCATTTCCATTTTCAGGAAACTCTTTCAGGATTTCGGCAGTAATAAATTTAGAAATACCGCCTTTTAATTCTCCATTTTCAATTTTAAAGAAGGCAACCCCTTTTCCTTTGTAGGGTTTAACTACTTCAATCAAAGAATCTGTATCCTTTCTTGAAAAAGTTCCCATTTCCTCAGAAATAAATATCCCTTTTATCAGACCGCCAGCTTGGGCCACGGAAGAAAATACTTTAAAATCTGAAGCTTTGAAAATATCAGTAAATATATGATGTTTTAAATCAAATCTTAAATCAGGCTTATCACAGCCATAATCTCTCATGGCATCTTGATAAGACATCACTGAAATAGAGAAGTCTTCACTCAAATTAAATAGTGAGGCCATAAGTTTTGTGGCCAAATTTTGAATATATTCCTGACTTACAAATGAGGCCTCAATATCAATCTGAGTAAATTCAGGCTGTCGATCGGCCCGAAGATCTTCATCCCTAAAACATTTGATGATTTGAAAATACTTGTCCACTCCCCCAATCATCAGTAATTGTTTTAAAGTTTGGGGAGACTGAGGAAGTGCGTAGACCTTACCGGGATGGATCCGGCTCGGAACGATATAATCCCTGGCCCCTTCAGGGGTTGATTTAAAAAGGATTGGTGTCTCTACTTCGGTAAATCCAGCATCTATTAGGGTATTTCTCGCCTTCTGAGCGGCATTTGATCTCACCTTGAGCATCTTTTGAAGCTTTTGGGAGCGAAGATCAAGATAACGATATTTAAGTTTTAAATCCTCAGTGGCCTCAACCTTAGCGGTAGGTAAAAATGGAAGCTTATCAATATTACACTGGGATAGAATTTTAAGTTCAATGACCTGAACTTCCACCTCTCCCGTGGCCATTTTCTTATTTAAGGCCGAAGCTGGTCTTTCACAGACTTTGCCGCGGGCCCATATGACTGATTCTAGAGACACTTGTTTTAAGATAGCGAGGTCTCCACCAAAGGATTCAAAACCAAGCTGAGTTAAACCAAATTTATCTCTTATATCAATAAAATGCAGTCCTCCGAGGTCTCGATATTTATTGACCCATCCACAGAGTTCAACCTCATTACCTACATTTGATTTTGTTAACTCACCACAATTGTGAGTTCTTAAAAGACCGTCTAATTCTCTCATTTGAAAATTCTCCAAGAGCTGATTAGAATTTATATAGCACTGTAATTATGATAAAACACGTTAAAAAAATCCTTCTATGCCTTGTTCTCCTATGGAGTTGCCAAGATAAAACGCGTCGCAATGATATCGATATTTCAAGGATTCAAAATGCTGAGCTAACCCACTCCTCGGGGGAGTGGATTATGGTAGATATTTTATTTTCTGACTTTCAAAAATCTCGAGGATTAAGTGGGATTAAGTCTTCGGAGTTTCCAGAAAACAAAGGGGCCTTTTTCTTTTTTAGGAGGGACGGGCAACGAAATTTTTGGATGCCAGATACCTATTTCAACCTGGATATAATTTATTTAGACAAAGATTTAAAGATAGTTGAAATACATAATAATATTCCCTTTCATCCAGGATATAAAGAATCTCCCCCTATTCCTCGAATGAATAGTGTTTGGTGCAGACATGTTTTAGAAATAAAAGCATCCTCTGCATTTTCTAAATTAATCAAAATTGGTGATGTTTTAAAATGGAATGCCAAGTATTCACTAAAGATGATTCAAAAAGCTTTTTAATCTGGTAAGAGCACAATAAATTCATCTCGAGCAATAAACCCTAGATGATTTCTGACTAATAATTTTTGATAAGTACTATCGATCTTAATTTTTTTAATTTTTTTCTCTAATTCTTTGTTGCTCTTTTTTAGGGAGGCCAGTTTTCCATATTTGTCATCTAAGGTCCCTTTCCTGCTGTAGTATTCCATCGCTCCTCTTTCAGTAAAAACAAGTCGAAGAAGAAGAAAAACACTAAAAATCCAAAGTCCTCTTAAAAAATACTTAGCAAACTTTGCAGGCCTTTTAGGAGTACTATAACTAGAATTTGAGTTTGGTAAAGGACGACTAGGCGCTGTTGAAGCTACTGGCAAAGGTCTAGAGAGTGGTGGCCTATTTCCCATAGGTGGTGGAGTAGGTCTAGATGTCATTCCTGGGTTTATAGGACGTTGGTAACTAGGAGAAGTAGGTCGCTGCCCTTGAAATCTATCTGGTTCTCGTCCGTAAGGATTTTCTCTAGCAAGATCATCAGGCCTTTGAAAACCTGAAGAGTATCCACTTGTAGGCGCTATGCTCTCTCTTTTAACCTGTTTGACGCGATTTCTCTCAATCGCCTTACGAAGTCGATCTGAGCCAATAGCATCAGTAGAGGTGCTTGTGGTTGTAGGTATTGGAATTTTTCTTCTTCTGCCAAATAAAAGACTCAAAAAACATCCTGTTTTTAAAGTTTAGCTTCCTGCAATTTCTATTTTAACAAATGCGGCGTGACATTCAACCGCTTATTCTACTCAAGATCTTTAATCTCTTTCCAGAGACCTCTAAGAGAGCTGCTTTCCATGAGAAAATCAAGGAGGTGATCTTCTAGATATGGCCCAAAATATTCAATAATCTCATCTTCCATTTTTCCCTGATAAAAGATGTCTTTTAAAGATTGAAAATAAAAATTAGCTTTATCAAAGGTTTTTAAACTGAGTTCAACATCACTTGAGTTAAATTCGCAGGAGGGAATTAGCTGATGTAACTGAGAAACTATTTGTGAAAAGAGCTCTAAAACGTCTTTTCTATTCCCTAGCACTCCAATATTTTGAAAACCTTCCTGATCTCCAGGATATGATAAACAAATTTTAAAACAGTCATCTTCTACTCTTAACCATGAAGTAGTTCCCGGATCAGAAAAATTTTGAACCAGGCCTTCTTTATAAGAAAACCGCTGATTTAGAATCTTTTTCACTAAATTATCTGCTAGTTCAATAGAATAAGTGGGATAAAATTTTATCTCCTCTGATTCACTTTCAATTCCCAATTTCTTAAAGTTAGAAGGTGAGAGGTTCGATTGAGCATATTTAAGATTTTCTGTGGAAAAACCTTTTACCACAAAGGTTTCAGGACCTCTTATAACACGGTAAATCAATCCGGGCCTATTAGTTAATTTTTCAATTTTCTTTTCATTACCAAGTTTTGTTCCAAGGTCCATGGTTTCATACGCTAAATCAGAATAATTAATTGGAAACATTTAAAAAAGCACCACCAAAAGTTGTAAAGCAATGATAACAACTAGAGGGGAAAAATCAAAGGGTAAACCTTTTGGCATTAAACCTCTTATTGGTTTACAGCTTATATCTGCAATATCCTTAATTTTTCGGGCCCAAGGAGCACTTTTAAACTGTGGCAAGTAACTTAAAACCGCATCAATAATAAGTATCCAAATATATAAATAAATAAATAATCTTATCAATCCCATTTATTCCTCTTTTTTAGTATTATAAATATGGCACAAACAAGCACCATAAAAGAAAAAACACATCACAACAAATATCCAGATCATACCTACTATAACAGTATAGTAATCACCATAATTCTCTTTCAATGTCTCTCTGGCAAAATAAAAATACCAATAAAATAGATTTTTTCCAATGATTAGTGCACTAACAAAAATAAAAGATCCTAAAAAGGAATGTAAGAGTTTAATTTTCCAGTGAAAAAGCCATCGATATAATATTGTGAAATAAACCAAAAAAAGTATGAAGGGGATAAGGTTGGTAGAAAGGATAAAATTCACCCCAAAATCCATACTCGCAACATAATTAAAAAAGTCAGTGGTTTGTGGGAAATAATCCTTAATCAAAGAGATGACAAAATTATTTTTAACGATCTCCTCTAAAGACCGTATTAAAGCAGGAATTAAAATAATAAGCATAAGTAAAATAAAAGTCCCTGCGATTATACTTAAACCTTTCATTCTCACCCAAAGATTTTTGGCCTGATCCTTTGTAATGATGGCAAGCCCCGTCCAGATCGAGCTAAAAAATGAAAGAGAAGCAAAGGCCAAAAAGAAAAAATTCATATAAGTAAAAGGGGCACTACTATAAAGCGGCCCTGCAACAATTTCTTCTAGAGTATTTAAAATTTGGATATCAGTATCAGGAAAGAGTTTACTTGCTAATGCAAAAAGCTTTACACGAGTATCATCTACATCGCCTAAAAATATACCTAACGCTCTCACAAGAAGAAGAGATAAGGGAATCAAAGAGAGCATCACGTAAAAGGAAGAGGCCGATGCCAAAATTGATACTTTTTTTTCTCTAAAAAAATACCATGCCTCAAGAAGGTTAATTCCAAAATTTTTCATACTTAGATGATACATATAACTGATGCATCTTATCAAAACATAAAAAGAGTACTTGACTAGAGAAGTCTGGCCGTTAAAAATGAGAACTCGAAGGCCCCATAGTTAAACGGATATAACCCAGCATTCCTAATGCTGTATTAGTGGTTCGATTCCACTTGGGGCCGCCATTTTAAAGTCCTAAATTATCCAGTACGACTACAGCTAATAAAATAATAAAATCTACAAAATGTTGCATGAAATGCTCCTTGTTTTTATATCTTTATATATGCCAGTTTTATGCCAAAGATTAATGGGTAATATATTGAAATTACTAATAAAAATTGTATAACTTTTTCAAGATTGTATAATTTTTAAACATTAGGGTTTATAACTTTCTCTATGACAGTAAAACTCTACCACTACGAACATTGTCCATTTTGCGTCCGGGTACGGATGGCCCTAGGATATTTAGATATACCTTGGAAGTCCTTAATGGTCCCATATGATGAAGAGGACATGTTAATAAAGCTCACCGGTAAAAAAATGTTACCTATCATGGATTTTGGAGATCTCATTACCAATGAGAGTCTTGAGATTATTGAAAGACTTGATAGCAAAAATATTTTAGGAATGGAGCTACTTAAAAATACAGAACAATATCAAAAAATAGATACCCTTTTAGACAAAATTGGAAAAGATCTTCACTCTCTGTGCATGCCTTATTGGATTTGGACCAAAGAGTTTAATCCCACTTCAAGAAACTACTTTCAAAAGAAAAAAGAGAAAAAAAGAGGGCCTTTTAGAGATCTCATTAAAAATAAGGATAAGTTTTTAACTGATTTAGAACTTACTTTAAAAGAGGTAGAAGAACATCTAAATCCCTATTTTATAAGTGATTTTTCAATCTTTGATATAATGCTAGCATCTCATTTATGGGGAATGTATATATTTCCTGAATTTCAGTTCTCAGGTAAGCTCCATAATTATCTTCAAGACGTAAAAGAAAAATGCAAGTTTGAATATCATGAAGATTTATGGAACTTAAAAAAGTGAGAGTTGGTCTCCTAACATCAAATCCTCAAAACACTTACCTTGTATATCAAGTACCCCATCGGCCAATGGTTTAATTTGTTTTTCGATGTAATGATTGTAATCAAAGTCGGAATGCTTTAGTTCTATTGGAACCGGCCCTCTACCCGTAATGACATAACTTATTTCTTTGCGAGGGAACTCTTCGTTATAATCAAGCTGTAAGGCCGCTTTGACGTGAGGAGGA
The DNA here is from genome assembly GCA_003650125.1 of Campylobacterota bacterium. GTDB lineage: Bacteria > Bdellovibrionota > Bacteriovoracia > Bacteriovoracales > Bacteriovoracaceae > SMWT01. Next base: position 31,203 of record QNFX01000013.1, on the reverse strand, counting down.
ACATTTTTAGTATATTCTTTAGGGTTTTTAGACAACCTTTTTTTATAGACGAGGTCTCCATCAAATTCTTTATCTTTAATTCTTGCCACAAAATCTTTAATCCAAGATTCGATCTCTTCATCTTTAAAAAATCTGCGAAAGAGTTCATATTGAAAATTCTTTGCAAGCTTTGTCCAGTCCGAGCGAATATATTCCAATCCCACAAAGCTTAGCTCTTCTTTTCCATTATTCACTAACAATCCTGCATATCTTTTCTTGGCCCCACCAACTCCTGCTCTGTTTTTAGGAAGAAAAAATTTACGATAGTATTTTTCAAATTCGATCTCAAGTTTGGAATCCACTTTAAATTCACGATAAATTTTAGTGGCGAAAAAATCATTAACCGCCTTGGCCAAATTTTCTCCCGTCTCCTTAATATTAAACCTCTCATTGTCTTTAATCTTTATAAATACCGAGTCGGTATCGCCATAGAGTATTTCGTACCCTCTCGAAGTTAAAAAACTAATGGCCTCTTTAATCGCCCACTGTCCAGTTCCTGTTATTGATCGTGGTAGATCTGCATGATAAAAACGTGAACCCGTTGAACCCATCACACCATAAAAGCTATTCATTAAAATTTTAATGGCCTGAGATAAGTTTTTATTTCCCCGGTCCTTGGCCACTTTCCTTTTATTCATAAGCTCTTCAATAAACTCTGGAAGGATATGCTCAACTTTGGAAAACTTTGTACCCACTGGAGTTTCGACGGGATCAGACTCTGCCTTTAAACGTGATAAGGGATCAATATTAAAAGTTCTTATGATACTTGGATATAAACTTTTAAAATCTAGAACTAAAACATAATTATGAACTCCAACAACAGGTTCAAGCACATGCCCACCGGACGCTGGCTGCTCTCTTTGAATATCAATAACATTTGAGGCAACAAAACCTTTTCTGTGAATCCTTGGAAGGAAATAATGATCAAAAGCTGCAGTGGAAAGGCCTTGCTTATCTATCGCCAATCCTGAAATGATCGATCTATTAAAGATCAAATCAATCAGCGATAACCTTTCAAAAATATCTAGAACCAAAGTACAGTCTAGAAGATTATACTTTGCCAGGGCCTCCTTATCTTCTAAAAACCTTCGCTCAATTTCTTCAACTTTAGATTCGCTACTCCCTTCAATATCTTTACCGGTGCCTAAAACAGTCTGTGCAACTGTATTTAGTTTATAATTTTCATATTTAAAAAAATTGTTTCGAAGTGCCTGGATACCATCAATTACGACTCTTCCATTCATGAAGGCCACATGACCTAGGCTTCTTCTTTCACTAAGAGTGAGCTTGGAGTTCCCTCTACCTAAGGTAAAAGGTATTTTATGTTGACTCATTTTCTTATCAAGGAAAAGCAGATCAAATCCTATAACATGCCATCCAATGATAATATCAGGATCAAACCCCTGAAATTCTCTTAAAAAATTAACCAGTAATTCTTCTTCTGATTTAAAAAAATAAAGATCTTGTGCTGGAATACTTAATCCCTCACCTATCATAAAAACTTTTTTAATTTCTTTTGGACCTCTTTGATGAATAGCGATGGAATAAAGATCATTTCCTCTACTCGTTTCAATATCAAGAGAGAGAATTTTAAATTTAGGAGTGAAATTTGTAGTTCTTAGGGTTGGGTTTTTAAAATACAAAGTCCCTGAAACTTCTTCACATTCCCCTTCAATTTCAACTTCCCCATTTATAAAATGTTCCATCAAAAATCGTTCGGGAGGCCTGACATCTGCCTCAAAAGTTCTAATTCCCTTTTGTTTTAAGAAGTCACGAGTTTCATAGAGGTCTTTTTGGGTATTAAAATAAAGAGCATCGACATCAATTCCTGCGAAGTTTTTTAATTCGACCTTCTTCCTTTCATATTTTTTACTACTGGGTATTTTAATCTCTCTGCTGACAAAAAACAGAGGTTTAAAATTGGTTACATGAATTTCAAAGGGCCCGGTTTTACTAGTGCCAAAAAATTTTAAAAGATGATTAGTCTCTGTATCTTCCCAACTACTAGTTAGAATAAATCCGTTTTCCCGACGCATCAAACTCTCCAAAGAATATTATAAAAGGAAGCTTATTGGACACCAAAAATTTCAATACTTAAAGTGTAAAATGGAAGTCCTTAATGATCATTCCTGGAACTTCTTTGCCACCGAGCGAACGCTGATCATAAGAACCGACATGAGGAATTATTTCTCCAAATTCTGTCACTGATTCTAAATTTGATCCAAAAATATTATAAAGGGATTCATCAAAGCGTAAATCAGCAATAGGAGCAACTACCTGGCCGTTTTCAACCCAAAAACAGGCATACCTAGTCATTCCCGTTAGACGACCTTTTTGAACATCACTCCAATTAAGATAATGAAGATTTGATATATAAATTCCATTCCCTATAGTTTTTAAAATTTCATCTTTTTTTAGCTCACCGGTTTTGACCCTAGAAGATCTCATCCCTTCATGGGATCCAGCGCCATTGCTGTCAATTCCATATTCCTTTGCGGTCCGGGAATTGATCAATAGATTTTCTAATTTCCCCTCTTCTACCAAGGTTAGTTTTGATGGTGCTAATTCACCTCGCTCATTAAATTTAGGAGTCAATCCCAAACCGAAATCTTCCATTAAATTAAACTTGGGTGAAAAATCCATTTTTCCATCATGGATCATTTTAAAAGCACAATGGCCCCGTTTCAAGGCAGAGTAACTCACTCCTCCCCAAGATATCATATCCACAACTTCAGAAAGGGCAGCGGGAGCAAGATATACTTTATATTTGCCTCGACTTAATTTCTTTTCAGGCCGCTTTAAGACCTCAATTTCCGCTTTAGCAAGATCTAATTGCTCACCAAATTTTTCACTATTCCACTCTCTCCCGGCATAAAGCCCCTTTAAGGCCTTTTGTCCCGCTGTGAAAAAAGAATAATCTATTTGAAAATTCTCAGATTCAAACCAATGCTGTTGCCCCTTAGAATTCATATTGGCGCGAATCTGTTCTCCCATTGCAAGACATCCTACAAAATCTAGGCCCTTAGTCTTACTAAATAAGGTGTTCGTGACTTCTTCAAGTGTTGGCAATTTTCCTTTAAAAATTTCTTCACTCTCTCCAAGATTTTCCATAGGAACTTGAAAAGAATCTTTAGGAAGGGTTTTTGTTTTTTCTCGACATATATTAAGAGCATTCTCTGCTCTTTTTAAGTTTAAATTTACATCTGCAGTATAAGGCATTTGATATTTAAAAGTTCGATTATTCTCTTGATAAGTGAAATGGACACTACCTTGAGTCACATCTGTTACTTGCCGAGATTTACCTTCATTAAAACGAAGAAATAGGGAATCTTCCATAGAAAATGTCAGATTTAATTCTTCATAATCTTTTAACTGAGAGAAAATAGCATTACCAAAATTTTCAAAATTTTGTTTCTTCATAATTAGGCCCCTCCAAAAACTTCAACATCTTTAAACAAACAAGTAGGACTCGCATGACCAACTCTTATTGCTTGATTTGGCTCTCCTTTACCACAGTAGGAGGTCCCATTAACCTCAAGTGTTGAGCTATCGCCCACCATCGTCAGGTTATTCCAAAAGGGAGTTGAAATGCCCCTATAGTTTGGATTTTTAATTGTTTCTTTAATTTCACCATCAACAATTAGCTTTCCATATTCACATCCAAACTGAAATTTATTTCTAAAATCATCAATGGACCATGATCTATTGGTAAATAAATAAACTCCACGCTTAATATTTTTTACCATATCCTTTAAGGTCGAAGTTCCTGGATCTAAATTTATATTGGCCATTCTATCAATAGGTGCCCGATTCCAAGAACTGGCCCGACTATTGGCCACGCCTTCTATGCCCGATCTTTTTTGACTTTCAATTCCACCAAGTCCTCTAAGCAGTAATCCATTTTTAATCAGATAAGTTTTTTCTGCCTTCACTCCAGTATCATCAAAATCGTAGGAGGCCAGCTCACCTTCAAAGGTCGGGTCAAAAGTAATATTTAAAAGCTCTGAACCATATTTTAATTTTCCAAAGTCTTCCTTATTAACAAAACTCCAGCCAGCATAATTTCTTTCATCCCCTAAAATCCTATCAACTTCTAAAGGGTGACCTATGGATTCATGAATTTGTAGAATCATTTGATCAGGGGCCACTAAAATATCCATGGTCTCACTAGGACATTCCTTGGCATTTAAAAGCTCTACAACTTCATTAACAATCCTTTCTCCTTGAGCAAAAAAGATATCCCTGTTTAAAAGTTCAAGTCCTATCTGGGAAGCATTCCCCCAAGAACGGGTTTGAATTTCAGATCCTTTTTGCGCCGTAACTGAAAGTTCATGATTTATAATATGTTGATTAGTTTCAAACTCTGAACCGTTAGTGCTGACAAATCTTGTTTTTGAATCCGTAAGCATCACATGGGCATGAGAATTTATAATCTCTTCTCTTTTTCCGAGTCTATCGCAAGTTAGGGATAAGAAATCATTTATCTCTCCCATACTCATTTTATCTAAGTCCATTTTTGAGGCAGTATTATATTTACCTCTAGCGACAGGGCGAAAAGATTTATCAAAGGAATAAATTTTATGAGGAGAAAACTGACGGGCCAAGGACTTGGCCTTTTCAAAGGCCTTTTTCACACCTGCTAAAGACAGGTCATCTGTTGCAGCATATCCAAAATTTCCATCTACTAATACTTCTACCATTATCCCATGATCAAGATATTGGTTATTGGCCTCAGGTTTACCATTTCTTATGTAAACACTGGTATTAGACTCTTCTACTTCTCTTAGACCAATCCAATCTGCGCCATGGCCTAGATTTTTTAATAGTTTATTTAACATAAAGCTCTCCCTATAAACTAGGCCATCATATTTATGATAGACCTAAAAGACAAACGGCATGACGCATATTGGCATTTCCTACTCACACCAGGGATATAAAGCTTTTTAATGCACCAGGGAAGTGCTATTACGATTTACTATGGAAATTTCTCCCCTAAAAAACTGGCCCTTCAAACTTGGAAGGCCCTTGATTATCTCAGGCCCATGTAGTGCCGAGAGTGAAGTCCAGGTGCTAGAAACGGCCAGAGAACTAAAAGGGAGAGAAGCTGCGCATATTTTTCGTGCCGGAATATGGAAACCACGTACTAGACCAAATTCTTTTGAAGGTGTGGGTGAGAAGGGTCTCCCTTGGCTCCTCCGGGTAAAAAAAGAAATAGGATTACCCACCTGTACTGAAGTTGCCAATGCCTCTCATGTAGAACTAGCGCTAAAACATGAGGTAGATATTCTATGGATTGGTGCTAGAACCACTACCAGCCCTTTTGCAGTCCAAGAACTAGCTTCCGCTTTAAAAGGTGTGGATATACCGGTTATGGTGAAAAATCCTATCTCGGTAGATATCGCTTTATGGATCGGGGCGCTTGAAAGATTTTCAGGAGCGGGTATCTCCAAATTAATGGCAGTTCATCGAGGTTTTTCAACCACTTTAGATTCACGCTTTCGAAATGGACCAAATTGGAAGATTCCTATTGAGTTAAAACTAAGGTTTCCAGAATTACCTATTATTTGTGATCCCAGCCATATTGCGGGGAAACGGGAACTAATTAAAGAAATTTGCCAGCGGGCCATGGACCTTGATTTTGATGGACTGATGATTGAGTCTCATCTAGATCCTAAAAGTGCCTTAAGTGACAAATCCCAGCAGGTCACACCTGAAAATTTAGCGCAAATTCTTCATGATCTCAGCTATAAAACTGAATTTTCACCAGATAAAGACTTTGGATTAGAACTTGAGACCCTCCGAGAAAAAATAGATCATATAGATTATGAACTTTTGGAAAACCTGAAAGTTCGTATGGAAATTGTAAAAATAATTGGTGAGTCCAAAAGAAAAATGAAAATCACTGCCCTTCAAAAAAACCGGATTGAATTTCTTTTAAAACAAAGGATGGAAAAGGCCGGAGAATTAGGCCTATCAGATAGTTTCATTCGAGATATTTTTGGCCATATCCACGCGGAATCTCTCAAATCCCAAACTGAAATCATTTCAAGGATTTGAGGAATTTATAAGGCCCTGTCATAATGAAATTATGATGTCACAAAAACTACTAAAATATCCCCTGGCCATCATGGTCATCCTCTTTTGCTACCTCCTCTTTGTCCATTTTGACAAAAAAGGTATTTTTTCTAGAAGGAGGCAATTACTAGAGGGAACCCCCTGTATTGCCGCTTTAGTTAAGCTTGAACTAAAAATTCCCAAAAATTGGGCAGTAAACTGTGATAAAAACAATCTTATAGTAGATATTGATGAGGTAGTGCCTCCCGCTGTTAAAGACCCAAAGAAGGTCAAAATATTACTCTATAGAGAAATGGCCAATCACCTCTCTTTCATTGCTAAAAACTCTCCAGTGGCCAACTTGGAATTCATAAATAGTATTTTAATTAAAATAAAATCTGAATTTCTGCAGATAGAGGCGCTCACTACTGGAGACTCCCTAGTAAAGCTAACTACGCTAAATTCGCCAGAAATAATAAGAGAACATTTAAAAAATACCGTCAAGGTTAAAGAACTGCCCAAATAGCGGAGTATTTCTGGCCATTATTTCATAGACTTTATCTTCTAAATTTATTTGGTATTTATAAGCGTGAAGAAATAAACGATCTCCTTTCTTACCGCCATAAAAAGTATCACCAAGGATTGGATGGCCCATATGGGACAATTGAGCACGGATTTGATGGCGGATGCCAGCTCCTAGTTCGATCGATACCAAACTTAAATCCTTATTATGTGAAAGAACTTTAATTTTTATTTTGCCCGGGCCTAAACTAGCTCCCTCAAAAGGAGCATCGGATACAATTATTTTTTTCCCTTTTTCCCCATGAGCTTTAAAAAAATGTTTAAACTCTCCCTCTTGTTCTAGTTTTCCTTCAACGATTGCCAGATATTTTTTTGCTTTGGCGAGGGTAGAAAAGTTTTGTCTTATCGCTTCATAATCTTTTTTATTTTTAACTAAAAATAATACCCCTGAGGTCCCTAGATCTAATCTATATAATAATCCGGAATCAAGATTTCTATCATGGCAAAACTCACTTTTTTTAAAAAAAGAATTCTCTCTTAAGTAGCTCAGGCAGTTATTTTTTTCCGAATAAGTTAATGGATGACAATGAATATTATGAGGTTTATTTAAAGCAATTAAGTTTTCATCCTCAAAAAGAATTTCAATTTCAGGACCTTGGTAGTTGGGGTTTATGATTCCATGATTAATCAAATCTATGGGAAACCTATAGGATTTTCCTTTATCGACGCTTAAATTTAAAAAATCTTTGGAAAGTTGTTTTTTTATTCTAGTTTTAGATATTCCCAGACCTGTTTTAAGAGCACTCTCGACCGAATCAAAATCATTTAAGAAACAAAGCTCTATATCCAGGCTACTTGGCATGGACTTTAAACCCTGGTGCTCTTAAATCACGTTTTCTGATTATAATTTCCACTCGACGACTTAATTTAATATTTTCTTTTCCATTTACCTTCACTGGACGAGTATCCCCGTAAAAAACAGTAGTTATTTTCTTCGGTCTAACTCCTTTTGCCACTAACATCTTCACGACTTTGGCAGCTCGAAGAGATGAAAGAATAAAAGAATCTGACTTACCATCTTGCGATACCTCACCCTTACTGGAATATCCCTCAACAAAGATGGCCCAATTTTTCTTAGATAGAAGCTTGCTTAAATTATCAAATATTTCAAAAGACATACTAGATATTTCTGTGGACCCTTGAGCAAAATAAATCTTATCTTTAAGCCTAACTTTTATACCCTCGGCCATTTCATGGATTTTCACGGAATCATTTAAAGCAAAATCTTTTAAATCATCTGTCATATTTTCCAAATTTTCTTCTGACTCACGATTAAACTCGTGCTTATCAAAAAATCCTTCGGTTGTTAAAAACTCAATTGGAAAAGGTCTGATGAAGTCCTTACTCTCCATCATAACTGGCATATCCTCGGCAGATTTACCTTTTTCAATAACCTGACCTTGGCGCATAACATTTCCACCGAAGGCATCCCTAATAGAACCAAGTGCTGCTTGATATTTTGCTGTTTCAGTTTTAGCAAATGATAAAAGGAGAACAAAAAAGGTTAAAAGAAGAAGAATCAAGTCAGTAAATGTGGCCATCCATAGGGGAAGACCTGGTGCACAGGGAGGACATTTAACTTCTTCTTGAGGTGAAAATGATTCTGTCTCTTCCGCCATATTTTATTCCTCTTCCTCTCTTATTCTCTCTGAAGGCGGTAAGAAGGAGTCTAGTTTTTCTCTAATAAGTCTTGGATTTTCACCGGCCACAATCCCAAGTATTCCGGTAATAACTATGGCCATATTTTTTGTCTCTTCATTACTTCTAAATTCCAATTTCTTTTTACATGGGTTGGCCAAAATATTGGCAATATAGGCCCCATAAAAAGTAGTTAAAAGGGCAACGGCCATACCAGGGCCGATAGCAGCAGGGTCTGAAAGATTTTGCAACATGGCCACTAGACCAATCAAGGTTCCCAGCATTCCCATGGCGGGAGCATCTGAAATCATCTCTTGAATTACTGAAATAGCATTTTTATGCCGCTCTTCCATGCTATCTACATCCATTTGCAAAATGGCGTAAATTACTTCAGGTGGACGATTATCTGCTGCGAGGTTGGCGGCCTTTCTAGTGAAAGGATCATCTATCTCAACTTTCTCTAAAGCAAAGATTGATTCTCTTCTGGCCTTTTCCGCTAGCCCAATAATTTCATTGATAGTTACTGAGTGATTAAGGCTTTTAAAGAAAATAGTTTTTAAAAGCACCTTAGATAAGCTTAACGTTATTTCCAAAGGCCATTTGGCAATCGTTACGCCGGCAAGGCCCCCGATAACAATAGCAACTGATGGAACATCAATATAGGCCCCAAACCCGGCACCACCTAAAAAGATGGCCATCATCATCATTACATTAGCTAGTATCAGGCCAACAATGGTGGAGATATCCATAAATTTACTTCCCTATAGATTTACTTAAGTTCTGTTCGGGAAATAAAAAAATGAAATAAATATTTTTTGAAATAAAGGTATAAGGAGGAAAAAAGAACCTAAAAAGTTGAATACCTTTCTAGTCGGCTTTTTTAAACTCTTCCATTGTTAAGTCTAAAAACTTCAAGACTGATTCTCTCAAGCTTTCTAAGGATATTTCATCACCTTCGAACTCAAGCTCTTCTTTTAGTTGCTCTACTGGAAAACCAACCAAATCAGATAGAGACTCTAAGGGAATCAGGTCATCCTCTGCTTGTTTGCTAGAAAATAATATTGGCCTAAAGGCCGATCCGGGTATCGTCATTTACACTCCCTTGCAAAATTAAAAATACCTTACGCGTTATCATTTTTACTTAGCGTCAAAAAAAATCATATCTATAAAGGTGCAGTGCTGTCAAATAGGCCGAGAATAAATATTAGGTTTTAAAATAATTTATCTCATTTTAATAAATTTAAAAAACTTCCAACTTTTAAATCCATTTCCTTAAACTCTTCTTTCATTCCACTTAAAAGAGTTATTCCACCACCTGATCCATAAGAAAACTCTAAGGTATCTAAGTTCATAGTAGCTGAGCGAATATTGATAGAGGCAGCTTTTATATTTTTATAAAGAATGATGCTAGATCCACAATAAAACCCTCTAGATCCTGAAAATTCTAAATCTTTTAAAATTTCCATCGCTCTTTTTTTGGGAGCTCCTGTTATGCTCCCACCAGGAAACAAACTAGCGATAATTTTATAAAGAGAAATATTTTTTTTTAAAAGTACTGAAACAAGAGAAAATTGATGCAATATATTTGGAACCTTTAAAGGGTATTTTTTTTTCACTACTAAGGCCTTCGGTTTTTCAATTTTTGAAAGGTCATTCCTGAGCAAATCAGTAATCATATAGAGCTCGGCCTGATTTTTTTTACATGCTTTTAATTTTCTCCAAGAATCTTTAAAGTTATTTTCAATTTTTTGGCTACCTTTGATCGGCATACTCCAAAGCAAATGTCCTTCTCTTTTTGATTTAATTTGAAATAAGCATTCAGGTGAATTACTAATATAAACCTTGTTTAAATAAGGAATCACACTCGCATGAGCATAGGCCCCTCGACTTTCTTTTTTCCACCATAGTGAATACAAAATATCTTCGAGGTTGTTATCTTGGTTAGCTCCAAATTTATGTTGAAAGGTCAGGTTAAATTGATAACAATTCCCTTTTAAAAGATGGTCACGACCCTTAGTGAAACTTTTATTATAATCTTTTATTGTAATCTTATTTAGACTCCTAAGATTTTTTATTTTTTTCCCTTTTTTTAAAATGTAGGGAGAGGATTTTAAATAATTTATTTCAATTGCGAGAAGTTCATCTTTTTTTATTAAACAAATATTATCTGTAAAATAAAAACCGTATTCATAAAACAAATGAATGATAGTAGGAGTATCAAAAGAATCTTCAAGTTTAATTTTTAATAGATTACTTTTTAAATCGTTAAGAGAAAAATGCTCCTTCGATCCATCTAATAAATTAATTCTATAATCTTTAAAATAGGCATAGGCCTTTTGGGGTATCGAAAACTTTAAAAAGTTATTACCCTTATTAAGATAAATGATTGAATAGGGTTCAATATTCTGTGTTTTCCGCATAGGCCATATTTTCAAAGCTTGTATAAGGACCAATCCAGGCCAATTTGACAGTACCAATTTCCCCGCTCCGGTTTTTCCCTACAATAATTTCAGCTACCCCTGGCTCCTTGGTATCTGGATTATAAACTTCATCCCGATAAATCATCATGACTACATCGGCATCTTGTTCAATCGCCCCTGATTCCCGAAGGTCAGAAACATTTGGTCTTTTATTTCCTGGACGATTTTCTACTCCCCGATTTAACTGAGATAAACAAAAGACTGGGCACTCAAGTTCCTTGGCCATTTCTTTTAAGCTTCTAGATATCTCAGCAATTTGTTGCTCCCTTGAAGGGTTTTTAGTATGAGATTTCATCAACTGAAGATAATCAATAATAACCATTCCCAGCCCCTGCTCGGCCTTGATTTTTCTACACTGACTTTGAATATCTAAAACATTTACCCCATCATCGTTTATAAGAATGGGAAACTCTGAGAGATCTCTTACGGCCCGAGATATAGCTCTAAGGTCTGTATCATTAAAGTTTTTAGTTTTTAATTTCTTGGAATCCAGTTTTGCTCGTCCTGATAAAAGTCTAAAACTTAATTCTTGGGCCATCATTTCCAGAGAAAAAATAGCAATAGGAAGTCCCGATTGTTCTACTGCATTTATTGCCATATTAAGCGCAAGTGAGGTTTTCCCCATGGCAGGTCTGGCGGCCAGGATAATCAATTGACCTGGCTGCATTCCTAATAGTTTCTGATCAAGTTTGGGATAGCCGGTGGGAATCCCCATGATTTCCCCAGGGTTTCTACTAGTATTTTCCAACTCTTTTAAATTCTCTTTTAAGACGGTATTTAATCTTTGCATCCCCTCTTTTTTGGCATCGAGGGTAAGTTTGAAAAAAGATTCCTCAATATCTTGAATGAAGTCTTCTATCTTGCCAGAAAAATTCATTCCCTTATCTACAATTCGCCCAGCAGTTCTAATCATCTTTCTAAGTGAGGCCTTATCTTTTACTATCTTCCCGTAAGTGTAGACATTGGCCGAAGAGGCCTGATCTTCTACAATATTTAAAAGAGCTTTTTGTCCACCGACAGCTTCTAACTTTCCCTTTTCGGTAAGCCTTGAAGTTAGGGTGATGTAATCTACTGGTTGATGGGACAGATTTAAATCTAGAATTGATTCATAGATTATTCCATATTGGGGATGATAAAAATCTTTTTGATCAATTTTTAGATCAGATAGATCATCTACTGCCGAGCTATCAATAATCAAACATCCCAATAGGGATTTTTCGGCCAATAAATCGTGGGGTAATTCTCTTGCTTCTGACATATTTGCAACCTCTTTAAATAGAGAATTTACTCATTTAAAGGGTTGCTGACAAGGCCATCTTAGTTAATCGATTGGCGTCAAAAAAAAGGGATGCATTATGCATCCCTATTTAATATTAACCAATTATCTTTTCTACTGTTTCACGGTGTTTTTCTTCCTCAGTCTTTTCAACTACCTCGCCTTTTTCCTCTACTTCAGTCGACTCTTTTTTCTTAGACTTAGATTTTTCCGCCAGGGCCTGTTTTTCTTTCAATTCCTGGGCCTGTTTTGGATCCATCATAACTTTTACCTCAAACTGAGCAATAACATCAGTAAAAAGTTTAACGTCTACAGTGTAAGATCCAGTCGATTTAATAGGTGCAGAAAGAGTAATCCATTTTTTTTCTACTTCAATTTCTTTTTCACCTAATAGTTTAGAAAGTTCAGCTGTAGTAACCGTTCCAAAAAGTTTTCCGTTAGCTCCAACTTTTTTTATTAGTTCAATTACCATGCCATCAATTTTCTTTTTCATGCTCATGGCAGCAGAGTTTTCTTCCTCGATTTTTTTAGTTAATCGTCTTTTGTGATTTGCAAATTCTTTTTTATGGGAATCATCAGCTAAAACTGCAAGGCCATTAGGTATTAGATAGTTTCTACCATATCCTTGAGATACATTAGCAAGTTCACCAATGTTTCCAAGAGTTGGTACTCTTTTTGTTAATATTACTTTCATTACATTCTCCTTATTTATTTTCTTTTTTCTTTAAAAATTTTCTAAAATTAATCCAAAGGTCAAAGACCCCGACTAGAAAGAGGAATCTCCAGGCCATAAAAAGTGTAAAGGCCATAAGCAGAGTCCTAAAAAAACCAAAGATCTTAAAATGATCCAAAAAATCAACAAAAACACCGAAGCCCTGGAAAAAGTAAAAAATTCCCACAGCATATAAAAGGTTAGTGCCGATGATTACTCCAACGTCACCTAAAACATATTCTCCACCTAAAGTGAGCACTAAAGCTGTAATCAAAGGCCAAATAAAATAATCTGGCACTTTAAAACTAAGAAGGTCTCGAAGCCCGTAAGGGTATGAAACCTTTCCCCGCCACAAAAGTGAATTGCGTAAAATTACGTAGAGACAGGCCCATAAGGTGAAAATCGTTGAAACAAAAATCCCTGCAGGAAGCCATGTGACAATTTTCTTCACCAAAGTCTTAGGATTGTTGATGATATCTAAAAGGGCCCTGGCCTCTTCTCCACCTTCTGCCTTAAGGCCTTCAAGTTTATTAGAAGTTTTAAACTCTTTAACTATCTCAACAACCTTGGCCTCAACCAGTTTATCTACACTAAAATCGGTAGCAAGAGTTGCAAGTCCCACGATAAGTCCAAGTCCTAAACAAATAGTAAGGCCGCCTACGACCATGCCTTTTTTAGGAGGTACTCTTCTTAAAATCACTTCGGCCAAAAAATATCCTACCAAGGCCATAGCAATTGCCATCGGGCCTAAAAGAGGAAATATCTTCGGATAATAAAATGATAAGAAGATCAAACCTATCGCATAGACGCCGGCAAACATTGAGCCTTTAGTTCTGCCAAAAAGCAAAAAGCTAAAAGCTACTGGGGCCGGTGCTAACATACTAAGTAGTGGAAAAGAAGTTAAAGCAAGAGCAATAACCATCAAAAAGATCATTTTGCTAACTTGTGATTTCTCACTTCCCTCTATTACTTTGCGGTCGTTGTTTTCTGAAAGCATTCTATTCCTATTCTGCGTTTCTTCTTGATAGACAAGATGAGATTCCTAAATTTCTTGCTCTTTTAATAGCAGAGTTAGCAAATCTTTGATGTTTTCTACTGATACCAGAAACACGAGCGGGAGAAATTTTTCCAAATTCATTAACAAGCCATGAATAAGTTTTTGGATCTTTCCAATCTGCCTTAACATCTTTAGCGGAAAACCAACAAGTTTTTCTCTTGGCAAACTTCTTCCGGTCTTTTTCCATATCCATTCCAGACTCATCACTAGTCCCATCAGTCACACTACCTTTATGAGAATTAGAATAAGGAGTTTTATATTCCTTAACTAGTTTTTCAGACTCAGAATTTTCGCCTAATTTAAGCACCATATATTTAAGAACAGATTCATCAATATTAAACCTTCTATTAAGTTCAGTATTGGCCTCATTACCTGCAGAGAAGATGAAGTATAGATAACTTCCTCTTTTAATACCGTCAGAAGAAGGTTGAGCGAAAGTTAAAACTCCCCAGTTATCCTCAATTAGGACTTCTCCACCATTTTGAGCAACGACTTCTTTAAGGGTTTTAGTTACGGAATCGACTCCAGTATCACCGGAACCATCTTTTAAAACTACGGCCAGTTCGTAGATCATTTTTACCTCCTGGACAAAAAGGCCCAAAATTGGGCGAGATAGCTAAAATTTGCTGCGTGTAAACTAACACTAAATAGTTGATTTTCAAAGGGTTATATAGACGATAAATGATTGATTTTAGGTTAGAATTCCTGGGGAAAAATTTCGTATTGCTCTATATGGTAGTTATTCTCTGATCTGATAAGAAGAGAGGTCCCAAATTCTGCCTCAAGATTCTCAATAACATCAAGATCTTCACCAGCAAGTCTTGCAGTAACTTCCGGATGAGCATAGATAGAAACTTTTTTATACCCACGAGATTTCCCCAGTACTTTATAAAGCGCACGGACTAATTCATAACTCACCGTCAGAGTCGATTTTACTCGTCCTGTTCCTTCACAATAAGGACAGGCCTCACACATAATTCTCGTCAGGGTATCTCGCGTTCTTTTTCTGGTCATCTCCACAAGTCCGAGACCCGAAATAGGAAGAACATTAGTTTTGGCACGGTCTTTTTTTAGCGCCTCAAGCAGAGAAGAATAAACCGTTATACGGTTTTCTTCTTTTTCCATATCTATAAAATCGATAATAATCAAACCACCACAATTTCTCAGTCGCATCTGATAAGAGATTTCCCTTACCGCCTCAAGGTTAGTTCGAAGAATGGTATCTTCCAGAGTTTTTCTACCGACAAACTTTCCCGTATTAACATCAATGGAAACTAAGGCCTCAGTTTGATCAATATTTAAAGACCCTCCTGATGGGAGATAAACTTTATTAGATAATCCTCGTTCAATTTCTAGGTCAATTCCATAGTGTTCAAAGATGGGAGTTGCTCCATCGTATTTTTTGGCCTTGCCTTTCATTGAAGGAAGATATTTGGTAATAAATTTTTCTACTTCCTTATGATTGTCTTTAGAATCCACCATGATCTGAGAAACATCTTCATCCGTAATATCTCGAAGTACTCGTTGTATAAAAGTTAAATCTTTATAAATAAGAGTCGGAGCTTTTGGTTTTTCACCCTTTTTAACTACTTCCCGCCAGATCTTAACCAGCATATTCAAATCTGTTTTAATAGTTTTATTAGATTGCCCTTCGGCCACGGTACGAGCAATTATTCCTTGCCCTTCAGGTCTTATTTTTTCCAGAATTTCTTTTAACCTATCTCTTTCCTCATCATTTTCAATTCTTCTTGAAACACCTGTATGTTCAATAAAAGGCATAAAGACTACATGTCTTCCCGCCAAGGTGATCTGTCTCGTAACCCGAGGCCCTTTAGTTGAGATAGGCTCTTTTGCTACCTGAACAATTATTTCTTGACCCTCTTTTAAAAAATCTTCAATGGCACTTTCTGGACGAAACCTCATATCTACAGTTTCTGTTAAAGTGGAAAGCTCATCAGGAATTATTTCTCCTGGACGCCCTGGGGACAACTTGCTTTTTTTGGCCTTTTCAACCATCTTCCTTTGCTCTTCTAAAGTTGGAAGATAAGCATCATCAACATATAAAAAGGCCGCTTTCTCATATCCAATATCTAAAAAGGCCGATTGCATTCCGGGTAGAACTCTTAAAACCTTGGCCTTATATATATTGCCAACAGATGGACGATTATCAACCTCTTCAGGCCTTCTATCCATTAAGTAATCAAGGATTTCGCCATTTTCTATTAAGGCC
Source organism: Campylobacterota bacterium (assembly GCA_003650125.1). Classification (GTDB taxonomy): domain Bacteria; phylum Bdellovibrionota; class Bacteriovoracia; order Bacteriovoracales; family Bacteriovoracaceae; genus SMWT01. The sequence continues at coordinate 15,135 of QNFX01000013.1, read as the reverse complement.
GCTCGACATTCATTTAAGGTCTGATTTATAACTAGTTCTTTGGCCATATTATTCTCTCGCTACGCAATATAATGTTTCAATACTAAATCAAGGTATTACCCTGGAGCATAAAGTTCAAGGAATTTTTCCCTAGAAAGGAAGTAGATCCCCTGCGGTGATCGTGTAAGGATTCGTAGGGTTTAATGCTTCCCCATCTATTACCCTTTGATAATATTTCAGGTAGTTTTCTGCCATTATTTTAGCGGTAAAATTACTTTCTACATAATGACGTAAGTATTCCTGATCAAAGGTATTTTCAGCTAATCCTACTGCTTTTTCAAACTCAAAATAATTATCACAAAGAATACCTGTTTTTTCATTTATAAGTTCTGGAAGTGAACCATATCTAGAAGAGATCACCGGGGCCCCGAGGGCCATAGACTCAATAACTGCTACACCAAAAGGCTCATGCCAACGTACAGGCCAAAGGAGTGCATCTATTTCATTTAACAACTCTAATTTTTTAACCTGATCAACTAGGCCATTATAATGAATATAAGAGGAAAGACTAAATCCTTTTCCTCCGGCAACTTCGAGATATTTTTCATTCGTCTTACAGGCCTTAATACAATCCTTTAAATTTTTTACTTTCCACGATGCCTTGGCCAAAAATAAAAACTTATCCCAACCTAATTTTTTTTTGAGAGGTGCTGGATATTCAGATAGATCTATTCCATTATAAACAAATTCCTTGGAACCATGGTTTTCAGCATGCTTCCTAGATAAAAACACAGTATTCTGATGAAAACTTTCCCCTACCTGGCCATTCCCATGAAGAGTAACCATTAAGGGTTGATCAAATTTAAGGTGAGGAGAAATAAACAAATGGAGGATATCCACATCAGAGGGAATCAAGTATCTCCAGTCCGATTCATGAGGAATCAGCTCCACACCAATTTCTTTCACCTGACTTTTAGGATTGCCTACTAAAACGACTTCATGACCTAAAAGAACTAATTCTTTCATAAGCCAATATAATATTCTTTCCGTGCCTCCATACCTTTTAACAGGCACGACCTCGGGATGGTTAAATAAAATTTTCATGATTAAAACTGGAAGTTGTAACTTAAAGGCGGAAGGTCCGATTTAATTACTAGAATATTTTCTTCAATTTGCCTTTTATGCCAACTGATTCGCTCGCCTGTCTCGAACTCCTTAGGGTCTATGTTGTAGGATTCATAGTATAAATTCCCTTCAGTAGCATGATTATAGGCGACAACACCTACCCCTAAAATGATCCCAACTGCACCACCAATGGCAATATTTTTGAGATTATCAAGAGGCTCTTTTACAAAGGCCAAGGTAGAAAGCCCTAATGCTGCTCCCCCAAGTCCTAATCCCCCAATAGTAAGAACATCTCTTTTCGTTTTATTGATAGTTTTCTGTATAAAAGCATCTTCCTTAGAAAAACCAGGAACAGAGGTTAAAACAAGTTGAAAAATAAAAAATGTGTATAAAAATATTTTCATTGTGCAAGCTTATATAATTTGTCTTAATTAAGACTTTGAAACCTTTTGAAAGATGAGTCAAGCATGATTAAGATGCTAGAAACAACAGTTAAATTTATAGAATCCTTAGGCCCTTACCATCCCAAAATAGGAATAGTTTTAGGCTCTGGTTTAGGAAACTTTATCCAATCCTTTAGTGAAAAGATTTCTGTTCCCTATTCAAGAATTCCCCATTTTCAAAACGTATCAGTTGCAGGCCATAACGGCCAATTAGTTTTAGGGAAAATTAATGGTATTGAAATAATTGCACTACAAGGAAGGGTTCATGCCTATGAAGGGCACTCCCAGGCGGAAGTGGTCTACCCTATTCGTACTCTTGGTCTTTTAGGTGTTGAAAACTTAATCCTCACCAATGTCTCAGGAGGGATTAATAAATCATTTTTCCCTGGTGATTTTGTTTTAACCGAAGATCACTTAAACCTGACTGGAAAAAATCCCTTGATTGGGCCAAACCTCTTTGACTTTGCACCTAGATTTCCAGATATGTCTAAGGCCTATGATCCTTCCTTAAATGAAATGCTGACACAGAGCGCTAAAGAGCTTAATATTCCCTTGAAATCTGGAGTCTACGCAGGTGTTTTAGGCCCCTCCTATGAAACCCCCGCAGAAGTTAGAATGCTTCGCGCCCTAGGGGCCGATATGGTGGGAATGAGTACCGTACCTGAAACAATTGCTGCCCATCATATGGGAGTAAAAGTTTGCAATATTTCCTTAATTTCAAATATGGCAGCGGGAATCATTGATGACTCGCTAAGACATGAAGACATAACTCTACAGGCCGCATCTGTCATGGAAGACTTTAGCTCTCTTATAAAAAATTTCATCATCAAAATTGGAGTGGGAAGTGAAAGAGGACATTGAAAAATTAGAGAACCTCTGCAGAGGTATAATCAAAAATTCCTATTCTCCTTATTCTAAAATAAAAGTTGCTTCGGCCCTTATGACCAGCACGGGAAAAACCTATAGCGGATGCAATATTGAAAATTCAAGTTTTAGTGAAACCATCTGTGCCGAAAGGGTGGCCATTTTTAAGGCCCTGTCCGAGGGGGAAAAGGAAATCTCTCTTATTTATATTTTTTCAGAAAAAGGATTTCCACCTTGTGGCCCATGCAGACAAGTCTTAAGCGAATTCGCTGCTAAAGACTTAAAAGTCGTGATTGGTAACGAAAAAGACCATCAAATCCATAACTTTGATGATATATATCCCAATTCATTTTCCAAAGAATTCTTTAAATGATACAAATGGTTACAATTTAAACCTTCTCGAGTGAATACTCGGAGCTTATTAATGACCACAGAATCAGAAAATCTAATAAAAAATCTATCCTTTTGCGTATTCGACCTCGAGGCCACAGGCCCTAATCATGACCAAGATAGAATTATTGAAATTGGAATGGTTAAAATTAAAAATATGGAAATTATTGAGGAAAAAGAATTCTTAATAAATCCTAAAATAAGAATCCCTGATTTTATTCAAAAATTAACTTCTATAACAAATGATGATGTTAAGGACGCCCCGATAATTGAGGATGTCATCGATGAAATCCTCGATTTTATGGGAGATTCGATCCTTGTGGCCCATAATATTTCCTTTGATATTCCATTTTTTAGTGCCGTATTAAAAAGACTTGGCAAGGCCCCTCTAAAAAATAAAAGCCTCTGTACCAATTTAATGACAAAATATCTTATTCCAACTCTTATCAGCTCTAATTTAAACTATATGTGCTCTATTTTTAATATCCCCCATATGAAGGCCCATCGGGCCCTTGATGATGCGAGGGCGGCAGGCCAACTACTTTTAAAGTATTTAGAGTTCTATATAGAAAAAGAAATAACTAAAATAAATCATCTCTATTACCCCAGAAATCGATTTGAGCTAGATAGAAAGAACTTTCGTCGAGGAACAAATAATAATGAAATCATAGATCAGCTTAAAAAAATTACGATCCCCTATCTAATTACCATAAAAGGAAAAAATGGCGTTATACTTTTTGCCTTACCCTCTAGAGGGACAGATAAGGAACTCTCCTTCATTGAAGCACATCTAACGAAGCTTGATTGGTCCATGGTCTCAATTAAATTATATGGGCCATACGTTGAGGCCTTAATTCATTTTGCCCATATTTCTTCAAAACTTCCTCCTGAAACACTTCAGGAGATATTAGACTTCACCAAAATTGAAGAGACAAATAAAAAGGATCTCCCTGACTTTTTCATTACCAACCATTTAATCCCCGGGCAATATGTAGTTTTTCAAACCAAGGCCTTAAATACCAACTCTCAAATGGTTTTTACTTATCCCGCTCACAGGAAGAAACTCTATCAATTTTTAATTTCTAGAATATCTAAACCAGATAAAAGAAAAATAAAAAAAGCTATTTTTCCAAGCAGAGTTAATGATTTAATAAAAAACCACCTTCTATCTTCTGATGATATCTTCCTAATCAACAAAGAACTTCCCATGAAAGGTACAGAAGCTTTTTTTTCTAAGCTCAATAAGTTTGTTAAAAACAACAAAAATCCAGGTCTATTTCCAAAAAAACATATTTAGGCAGCAGTATCTCTTAATAAGAAAAATCCCATAAAAAAACAGATCCCTACATTTAAAAGTAGGATTAAGAAACTTTCAATATAATCACCATTTTTAAAGTATGTGGCCATCTCCAAAGAGAAAGTACTAAAGGTTGTGAGTCCGCCCATAAGTCCCACTTTCCAAAAAAGATTTAAAGCAGGAGAACTGGGAACCCAGTATTTATGAAGTAAAAATAGAATAAGAGAACCTATACAGTTCACTAAGAGAGTCCCGGCCCAGACTCTATGAGTAACTAAAAGAACACCATAAGTAATAAGCCATCTAGAGACTGCCCCTAGGCCTCCACCGATAAAAACAGCAAGCAAGCTCATAATTTCTCAGTTTCCAAAATGAGAGAATCTCCATCCACCCAATGTCCATGAACTTTAACTCCCCAATGAAGATGAGGACCTGTTACTCTTCCAGACATACCTGAGAGCCCAACAACATGGCCCTTGTTCATCTGGTCACCTACTTTTACTGAAATTTTCGAGAGATGCCCATACATAGTAAAAACACCAAGTCCATGATCAATAATTACAGTGTTACCACTAAAAAATAGATCATCGGCCAAAACAACTTTTCCTACATTAGAAACCCTAATAGAAGTTCCTAGCTTTGCTCTAAAATCAGTACCGAGATGTTGAGAGTTTTTATTATTATTAAACAGTCTTTTAGTGCCATAAATTGAGGTCACCTTTGACTTGATAGGCAATGCAAAAGGTCCATTAAAAAAAACATCCTTTTTATTTCCCTTATATACTAACTTTAACTGTTTAGCTTCCTTAAGAATCCTTTTTAGATCTTTCTTGCTGTAGAAAACTTTTTTTCTATCAACACTTAATTGTTCAAAAGGAAAGGCCTTCTTCTCAATCTTGATATTTGCTATAGTAACCTTTTCTTCTTTTTCGATGTACTGGCAACTGAAGGGTTTTAACTTCGAAAAATATGTCTCTGCCAAAAAGATGCTTATAGTCCCATTATTCTCTAGGTAGGGGATTTCTTGATTATTACAAGAAACTTTTCCCTTAGCATTTTTCCGGGGAGTTTTAAGAGATAATAATTTAACCTCACCAGGCTTTATAGAAACATTATAAGGCGTATAAGAGGATAAGTTTGTACTAGAACAAGAAACTAAAAAAAGTAATAAAATTAGGGTTTTCATCTGATTAATCCTTTAATGCTCGACCCTCGCCATCATGAAATTTTAAGCTCAGGTGTTCTTTGTCCCTTAACTTTGAATAAGAGGATAAACTTGGAATGATTTGTCCGTTTTCATCCCGTACATAAACGTATCCTCTACTTAACACATTATTTGGGTTTAAAACTCTAAGTAACTCAAATGACTTTTCATTTTGTGCCGTTTTTTCCCTAAGCCACTCTAACATCATCTGTTTCATTCGTGTAATCATTTCATCTAAAAATAATTGTTTTTCATGAATGCGAGTCAATTCGTAAAAGCGGGGAGAAATATTTAGAGTTTCCAATTTCTTTTGCACATTTAAAAAATTTTGCAAAATTCTATTTAAAATTTCTCGCGGATGCGCCCTATCTAACATCTCTTTAATTTCTGCTAGGAGATGACGAACCTCGGACTTTAATCTTATTACTAAATGATGAAGATCTTCTTTTAATTTCGTTTGATGATGAGTTAAAACTTCGGCCGCTGCAGTAGGAGTTTCACACCTCAAATCGGCCACAAAATCAGAAATTGTATAATCTACCTGATGACCTACAGCGCTTATGCAAGGAATAGCACAAGAAAAAATATCTCTGGCCAATAACTCGTCATTAAAGGCCCATAAATCTTCTAGGCTTCCTCCGCCCCTGGTAAAAACCACCACATCCAACTTCTTATCAACTGACGCCTGTTTTTGATATTGATTAATCTGGTGAAGCGCCCTTCTCAATGAATCAGGAGAGGTGTTTCCTTGAACAATTGCTGGAACGACTAAAATATCCATCCAAATAGATCTTCTTTTATATACATTATTAAAATCATGTAGAGCTGCTCCTCCAATAGAGGTAATGACAGCAACTCGTTTAGGGTAGCGGGGAATTTCTTTTTTTATACTTGGATCAAATAATCCTTCTCCGGCCAATTTTTTCTTTAACGCCTCAAATTTTGCTAAGAAATCACCTTTTCCTGCTTTTTCAATTCGCGTAACAATTATTTGAAAAGTACCTCTCTTGGCATATACCCCCATATTTCCATGCAAAATAACCTTATCCCCATCTTGCAATTTTTTTATTAAGGGATTTCTCATAGCATTGCCGCGAAAAAGGGCCGCGCTAATAGAGGAATCTTTATCTGATATGGAAAAGTAGTAATGCCCAGCAGAAGAATAGGATAGATTTGTAATCTCTCCTATTAAACAGACCGTTCTAAACTGCCCTTCTAAAAGAGTTTTAACTTGCGAAATTAATGCAGTAACGGTGATTGGATTATCTATCATTACCTTTTTATAACTTAAAATTTTAACTTTCTAAAGGTCTCTAAGCTTTTAAGATAATTAACGGCCTGTATAACTTGGTAATCTTCTTCAGGATTATATCTTTTTAACATCTCTGCTACTTCTTTTTTACTTTCTTTTTTTAACTGCTCAATCCTTTTAATTCTTTCTTTTCTTTCTCTTTTTTCTTCTTTTATCCGGAGTTCTTTTTCTTCTTTAGTTTCAATGGTAGCAGTAAGATGACCTCTCAAATCTTTTTCCCTCATAAAATTGCTTTTCTTAGTAAGTTTTGACCAATCATCTTTTACTTGGTCTAGCTTCACATCAGGAGCAATGCCAATGGCCTGAATCTTCTTTCCGCTTGGAGTCATATACTGAGCAATAGTAAGTTTCATCCCTCTTTTCTTGTCTATTTTAGCAACTGTTTGAACAGAGCCTTTACCAAAGGTTCTCGACCCCATTAAAATAGCACGCTTATGATCTTTAAGTGCTCCGGCCACGATTTCTGAAGCTGAGGCAGATGAACCGTCAATCAAAACAACCATTGGGGTTTCCGTATCTTTCAATCCAGATTTTTTAACAAATTTGATCTCATTAAATTTTTTATCTCTACCTTCAATCGAAACTACCACTCCATCTCTTAAAAATAGAGAAGAGACATCAACTGCCTCATCCAATAATCCTCCAGGATTTGATCTCAGATCAAGAACAATACCTCGAAGACCTCCTTTTTTCTTAGCTTTGCGCTTGAATTTTTTAAGTGTTGAAGCAATCGATTTTGCAGAATTATTTTGGAATTGCACTAATCTTATATAAGCATACTTCCCTTCCACCAACTCCGCTTTAACCGGCGTAACTTTTATTCTTTCTCTTACTATCGTAACTCGTCGAATGCCTTCAACACCTTCTCTTAAAATACCTACGGTAATTGGCGTATTGGCCTTTCCTCTCATTTTTTTTACTGCCTCTTCTAAGGTAGTGCCCACCATACTCTCACTTTCGATTTCCACAATCTTATCACCCGCCAATATTCCGGCCTTGAATGCCGGAGTATCATCAATTGGCGTTATAACTACAAGAATTCCATCTTTAAGAGTTACTTCAATTCCAAGACCTCCAAACTCACCTTGAGTCTCCTCTTCCATTTTAGAGAAGCTGTCCTCTGGTAGATAAGCAGAATGAGGGTCAAGAGTTGACATCATTCCCTTTAAAGCGCCTTCAATTAACTTTTCAAAATCAACATTTCGATAGTATTGAGTTTCAACTAGATAAAGCACTCGATTAAAAAGCTCTAATTTTTCATACCGTGAAATAGGTACATTAGTTAGATCTGTTTTTCGCGATAAAACAGGACTCGCTAAAAATAATAGAAATATTGCCAGAAACATCCTTTTAATCATTTTCAAACCTTTTTATTACGAGAAATAAATTTTCCATCCATGAACAGAATAGTTTTTTGTGCCTTATCTTTTTTTCTCACTTCAAAATATAATTTTCCATCATTTTTTTTAGTGGTATATCCAAGAACATCACCTTTTTCGACTTTTTCACCTTTCTTAATTTTTATATTAAAATTTCCAAGCACAACCGACCTGGTACTTTTTCCATGATCGATAATCACTACATTGCCATAGGTAGACAACTTCCCTGAATAAACGATTTTCCCAGGTCTTGAGGCCAGGACTTGATTTATTCCCTTATACTTAAAAGTAATGCCTTTATTACTATAATTTAAATCTGCAAATTCTTCGAGTGGAGAAGCGAATTTCTCTAAGATTTTCCTGCTTTTTTTCTGCTCCTTGCCTATGACTAGTTTGGTTTTAAGCTTGTTAAACTTAAGCTTCCACTTTTTCTTTTTCTTTTTCTGTTTGTAATAATTATCTGCAAGTTGCTTCTTTTCCTTTTCCATCATGTTCATCAACTCGATAAGTTGATTTTCTGTCTTGATGTGTTCTAAAAAATTATCTTTTAATGAGACTATTTCTTTTCCTAGTTCGATCAACCTGAACTTTCCTTGATAGAACATATCTAAGTCTTTTTTAAGAATATTTTTTAACATCTTTCGTCCAAGAATATTCTTAGGGTAGTCATTCTCGTCAACATCATTTAAAAGTGTGTGCCTAAAACTTTTCTGAGTCTTATTAATCTTAAGCTGCAACTGTTCTTTTTCATTATTCACGATAGTTTTATACTCAACTAACTTATCTTCAATCATTCTTTTTGAACTTAAACTCTCCAAATATGCTTTATTTTTTTTCTCCAAGTTCGTTTCAAGATTTTCTAGGTCATTTGTAATTTTAAAAATTTTCTTCTCAATATTAAAAATCTTGATTTGAAGCTTATTTAAGGAATTAAACTTGGGCCTTTTTATTTTTGAATAAACTGGAGATATTGCTAACAAAATAACAAGAATCAATTTTCCCATGATGACCTTCCACTTAGCATGGTCATCAAGACAATAAATACCGCCCCTACTCCGGCAACCACGTACCACTGCGTAGTAGGTAAAGGGTAAGACATCACACACCCAATAAGATAAAAGAATGCTACCCCTGAAAGGACTATTTTAATCTCCACACTTCTTTTTCGCTGATATTGTTCAATTAAAAAAGCCACTTTTTTTATTTTTTTCCTGAGGGCAAAAAATGAGAACAACCAAACCACGAATAAAAAGCCTGCCATAGCAATGCCACCATAGCGATTAAACAAATCTAAATTTTCTTTTAACTTTTTACTAATCGATGGTGGATAGATCTTACCTAAGGTAATATTCTCCTCACCGGCAAGTCTTATAAGATATCCTCTAATTAGCTCTTGTCCCCGAATATTTACTTCTCGATCTAGGGAAACCTCCATGCCGAGATATTCAAAATTGAACTCATCTTCTTGACCCATATTGAAGTTATCTAAAATCTCAAGCGCCCGATTTTTAACCTCATTTTTTTCTATAATCTTAACGTTATTAACACCTGGAAGTTCGAGCATTTTCCTTCTAATTCGAGAATGATTTTCACTAGCTGATAAAAGACCATAAAAATATGGCCCTTTTAAATATTCAGGATAAAGTCCTATCACTTTATTTTTAAAAAGATCTATATTACCCATATAGATCACCAATATTAATGAAATAGTGGAAAGTAAAATTCCACTTAATAAATTATCTTTAATGACTTTAAAAAAATTATTTAGATAAAACATGCATGCCCCGTATAAACTAACTTTCCAGAATCTAGATGAATTATTCTTCCAGTAAACTTTTTGACCAACTCCCTATTATGAGATGCCCATATAATTGTTAGCTTCTTTTTCATATTGTAATAAGATAGAACCTCATAAACTTTTCGAGCATTATCAACATCTAAAGATCCGGTAGGTTCATCTAAAACTACTATGTCAGGTCTTGCAAGAAGGGCCCGCACTAAGGCCACTTTTTGTTTAAGACCTCCATTGGCCTTATCCATTTTAAGATGCAACCGATCGGCGATACCTAATATTTTACATAGCTCGCGCATCTCACTTAAAAAGTTTTTTTTATTTGGATAGATTTTTCTATCAAAACTATGAAATAAGTTTTCCTCGCAAGTTTTATTCATTAAAAATTTTAAATCTTGAAATACCTGGGAAATAAATAGTTTTGATCCTGTTAATTTCTTTGGTAGTAATATTTTCCCGCTATCAGGTTTTAATTGTCCTGCCAGAAGTCGAAGCAAAGTAGTTTTACCCGCACCGGATGAACCGGTGATAAATAAAATTTCTCCCTTATGAATATCTAAAGATACTGATTCTAAGGCCTTGAGTTTTCCAAAAGTAACAGATACATCTTCTAAAGAGAAAATAGTATCGTCCGTATTGGTCATAACTGGCCTCTTTCTGAAAAACCCTCTCAAAGAGTTTTGCAACATTATGGCCCCCTTCCTAAGTTATTTTTACAAATCATCCTAATTTGAAAGTCGCAAAATAGATCAATTAATTTTATCGCAAATAAAAAAAGAAAGCAAAATTGCTTTGCTATTCATCGATTAGATTGGCCTCTCTTAAACATTGATAGGCCGATTGGGAACAAAAAACATTGGGTATATAGTTTTTAGTATTTTGAAGAATTGAAATGGTAGAATTTTCTATTTCAGAAAGAAGCCTAATATCTCCATTTTCATAACTCATTTTAACTGGATCTCTCTCCAGTAAAATATTAGGCCCGCTAGATTCCTTAACGATCTGATTATGAGATTTGACGAAGGTTATATCTTTGGTGGGAAGGTCAGAAATAATCCAATCCTTCGGATCGCCTTTCTTCTTAAGATAATCCCTAATCTCTTCTACCTTGGCCTCTGCCTTGTTACTGACTTTTTCACTTTCGGCCAGATTATCTTGGTTTAAAAGTACTCTTTGTAGATCTTTATGTCGGACTGTTTTAGGCCCTTTTTCTAAAAGTAACCCCATGGCCATGTCATATATTCTAGGATTTTCACTAAATGAGCCTTTGGTCAAATGCTTTTGAACCTGGCTTAAAAAGAAATTATCATTAAAACCTAAAAATTTTAAAGGTGCTTCAGTCACCATCTCTAATATTTCGCTATAACGATAAAATAATTTTTTTTCTAACATAAACAGACATATATGTTCTGCTACAGCATCATACTTTGCTCCTCGAGGTGATCTTACTACTTGGGAATACCAAGAAAACCTAGACATAAGAAAATCTTCCACACAATGAAGTGCATTTATATTAATAGTTAGAATTTCTTTTTTATCAATCTTTGAAACTGAAAAATGGTGAAGTAGATAATCTCGGTCATAGGTTCCATATTCTAGTCCCGTATAATGGGCATCCCGAAGCAGATAATCCATTCGATCACAATCAACTTCAGAATGTAGAATCTGGTTGGCCAAGATGGATTTACTGGTACCTTTGACTAAATCGGAAATATTTTTGGCCCCCTGGCCATATTTTTCTAGTATGTGGGTGATTCCACCTTCGAAATTGGTATTTTTAATAACATAAGAACCTAAATTCTCATGATCATCTTTGTGGCCTTTCCCACCTTTGGCATGTGTTGTTTCTCCAAATTTTACATAGGCCCCTTCAGTTGTATGGCTAAAAGGGAAGGTTCCAAGGTCATGCATTAAGGCGCCAAGCCGAATAGATTGATGAAACATTTTGGCCCTTGAATTATTTTTTGGGTCCATCAATTCCTCATCAGACACGGCCTTATTGATAGAAATTAAAATATTATGGGCATTGAACATACTTCCAATGGAGTGACCAAAGCGAGAGTGTTCGGCGCCAGGAAAGACATAACAACCAAAACCTAGTTGTTTAAGCCATCTTAGACGTTGATAATAGGGTGAGTGTACAATTTCCCATTCAATAGGAGTTAGTCGGATAAATCCGTAAATGGGATCAAAGATTATTTGTTTTTTAATTGAAACATCCATGTTTCTTATTTTTTATTTATTTAATGAACCTTTTTTGCTGAGTTTCTTCGAGAACGCTTTTTAGGACCTAGCTTACTCCAAAGGGCCTCAAAAATTATTTTGGACTCTCTTCTTAAGCTGTGCTCATCGATAAAACGATAAAGCGCCTCTATCTCTTGGGCCTTTCTCACATTTTCCCAAATAAAACTGACATTTTCATTTTCAACTTCTAGTTTTGCAGTAGTTGCTTTGGTCATTTATTACTCCACAGTATTTAGTGTAATTCTTTATGGTGAATAAAACAATTTAAAGCCTAAACTAGACCTTAGGATTAATCATTCCGTAGCTATGAAGTTTATTATACAACGTTTTAACTGTTATTCCGAGTAATTTGGCCGTTTTAGTTTTGTTGCCTTGAGTATGTAGTAATGTATCGCAAATATGTTTTCGCTCAAGATCTCCTAAAGTCATGCCACAAAAAGTGATAGTATTAAGCTCTTTTTCCTCTTCTATCCCTTTATTTTCAATAACACGCTTTGCTAAATGCTCTTGTTCAATGATTCTACCTTCTGATAATAGATATGCCTGCTCCATAGCATTTCGCAGTTCTCTAATATTTCCTGGCCATGAATAATCTTTAAGCGCTTTTACTACACCTGGCGCCAAAGTTTTTTGCTCTTCACCTGTTCTTGTTCCATTTAAAAACTTAGTGGCCAAAAGTTCGATATCTTCTGCTCTATCTCTTAGAGAAGGAACTTTTATTGAATTAAAGAAATAAAATAGCTCCTGGCCAATTATTTCTTTTTCCATTAATTCTTCAATATCATTTTGAACACTAGCAATGATTCTAACATCACAAGAAATGAGGGCCGATCCTGATGACCTCATAATTTTTTTATTTTTAATTAATTGGGTAAGTCTTGATTGAATATTGCTGTTTAACCTGGAAAGTCCTTTTATTAGAATTGTACCGCCATTTGCTCTTTCAAAAATTCCCGGCCTCACCATTAATTTCCCTGATGAATTAAGTATTTCAAGTCCAAAAAGCTCTGTTTCTAAGTTTTCTTCAGTAAAAGAAGAAGTACTTACCACAAAAAATGGTCTATCTTTTCTAGCACTTCGACAGTGAATTCTCTTAGCTATTATCTCTTTTCCTGTAGCACTCTCTCCTTGAATAAGAACAGGCCCATCAACCTTTGAAATTTTGTCGGCCAGATCGATCAAACTAGTCATAGCTTTAGATTGATAGTTTATATCTGGCTCTAAGGCCTTATAGATATTTTTCGCTACCATCTTTTTTTCTTTTTCTTGGATCAAAGTATCTATTTTTTTAGATAAAGCATCATTTAGATTCTTAGCAGCTAGATACATTTTCATATTTGCAACAGGTAGTTTTTGAGTGATCAAAATTTCTTTTGCCAGCGTCAGTTGTTCAATATTGAAGACTTTATCTTCACCTTTTAGCTGAAAGTGAATCGTCGCAACCATTATTCCTTCATGAGCAACAGGAATGATTAATTCACCATTAATATCTTCATCATAGATTTCCCCAGAAAAAAGAGGATCTCTTGCTACGTTATTACTAAAATAAGGACTTTTAGTTCTTACAACATGTCCTGATGGCCCTTCTCCTGGTGCCAAAATCTTTTCTTTTTTGACTTTTTTCCCATTTTTTACAATTAGCTTAGTAGACTTATCTTCAAGCACTAGAAATACAAATGAATTATCCGCATCTAATTTTTTCGCTATAAAGGATGAAAGTTTTCCAAAAAACTTTTTCTCATCCAACGTAGAGAGAAGTGTAGAAGCTAGAGTATTAATTTTGTTTGGCTCTGTTTTTTTTAATGTGCTCATATAAGTCCTCCAAATTTGTAATAAATAAAACTACCTTATGATACAGTGCGTCTATATTTTTTACAATACTAAAATGGTCAAGTGTCTTAAATATTGGCATAAACTCATGGATATCAAGCATTTAGGTTGTACAAACTTTAAACAGATAAAAAAATGTAAATCGAATTTCAATAACTTAAGAATGAGTGTTTAATAGTTTTACAATAGGGTAAGTGACTAGAATCCCATGAAGCTCTCTGTCCATCTAGGGCTCAAGCAATTCCCAAAATCCTTCACCACAGGACCTACAACCTCTCCGTCTCTATCCATTAAATAGATATTTTGGACTGCCCTATATTTGGATATTATCCGCTGAGAAGAAAAGACTATAAACTCTCCATCATTACTAAACGAGGGAGATTCATTGGAACCAAAATCCTTGGTTAGACGGGATAACCCCGTACCATCAGGATTAATTTTAAAAAGATCAAATCGGTTATCGAGCCAAGAGGAAAAGACAATTTCTTTACCATCCGGGGAAAACCTAGGAGTGGCATTAAACATCCCCACAAAACTAATTCTTTTGACCGCTTTTTCTTTCCCACTTGGATCTAAGGTGTAGATATGGGCCTTTCCCGATCTATTAGATAAAAAAGTCATCATAGAGCCATCTGAATTTATTGAAGGATCGACATCTGAGGCATAATGAGAAGTTACTTTTCTAATATTCTTACTAGCAATATTCATAGCATAAATTTCAGCATTGCCTAAATTAGAAAGAGTTAAGAAAATGTCCTGTCCATTAGGAAAAAAGATTCCACCAGAGTTCAGGCCTTTTCTGCGAGAGAGCACTTGTTTCTTTTTGGTGACTAAATCCAGAAGATATAACTCTATTCTTTTTTCTCCCTTACCTTTTTTTATAAGAGAATAAATCAACTTATCCCCTTTAGGGGAAATGGCCGGAGAAATCACAATTCCACCATGATGAGTAATTCTCTTACGATTGGCACCATCAAAATCCACCACATATAACTCTTTTCGAGTAACTCTTTTTTTGCCACTTCCAGTACTAGTCGCATCGGAAACAAAAATTACTTTTGAATTAAATATAGATTTTTTACCCGTAATAGAGTGAAAAATTCTATTGGACAAATAGTGCCCTTCTTTTCTCCAATCTTTTTTAAAAAGAGTACCTTGTAATTCCTTAATAACTTTTTTTTCATTTATTGAATGAATTCTAGCAATATATCTAAGACCTTCTTCTTTCCTAACTGATGAGGAGAAGTCTATTTTCACTAAAAGATTAGTCTCTTTC
>QNFX01000012.1 GCA_003650125.1 Campylobacterota bacterium | reverse complement strand
TCCACCAAAATTTTTCAAAAGTGAAATAGATGAAATTATCTCAAGACTTTTTATTTTGCCTTTTGATAATCCCTATTAATGGAAAAAATAACTCCCAAAATAATTGAGTCAATGATCTATATTATTAGAGGTCAAAAGGTAATGCTGGATAGCGATTTAGCAAAACTCTATGAAGTAGAAACCAAGGCACTTAAAAGAGCAGTTCGCAGAAATATTGAACGGTTTCCTCATGACTTTATGTACGAATTAACTAAAGAAGAATTGGAAAATTGGAGGTACCAATTTGGCACCTCCAATAAAGAGAAAATGGGGCTTAGAATTCCACCTTTCGCCTTTACAGAACAAGGTGTAACGATGCTTTCCAGCGTTCTAAAGAGTTCGAAAGCAATACAAGTTAATATTTCTATTGTTAGGATATTCATAAAAATGAGAAAGCTATTACTTTCAGAAGAGTCATTAACGGATCGAATGGGAAAATTAGAGAAAGGGACAGATAAGCTGTTTAGGGTTGTATTTGAAAGGCTGGATAAACTTGAAAACGATGCTCCTGTTCTTCCAAAGAGACGTAAAAGAATAGGCCTGAAAAAATGAAAATGTAGTCATTTGTAGTTTTTAAAATTTGCAAAATTAAGGATTACGGATTCTTAGAATTATTCCTCCACCAATATTTCAGAAATATAATTAGAATTTACGAACATATTTAAATATAATCTTCATTGGAGCCCCTTCATAAACTTCATATTAACTCCGGTACTTTTACAAAACAAAGACTGTTTCTTTATAAGTTTAGTGACAGAAGATATCTTACATTGATGTTGAAAAAAGAAGATAAAATTTGTAATAACTTAGATTTTCTCTCTATCTCTTCTTAATATCTAAAAATGAATTAAATAATTTTTTACTAAAATCAGTTCTCATCATAAAAAGACCTAAAACTTTTGAAACTCTTACTCCTTCAGGATGACCTTGTGTAGTATACATTTGATACTGAGGTAATTCATAAAGCGAGCTTACATTTATTTTATCTCGCTTATTATAGTAAAAGGCCGTTGTCTTACCAATCTTGGGTGGACGCTTTACATAAAAAGAGTGAGCAAATAATAACTTATTTTTTGATTCTTTAGGGTAGAAGATATTTGAAAACCTAGATGGTGCCCCTCCGAGCTTAATAGTTCTTTTTCCTTTGCTCATTTTTGAAAATTTACCAAGTGTTCCACCAAAAAAGACATTAACAGCTTGATGACCTCTACAAAATCCAAAAACAGGCACTTTCTTTTGCAGCGCAAAATCAATAGAAATAAAATATCCCATATCTTCTAAATAATTTATTTTTCCTGTTTCAAAATTTCCAACATTGCTATCACTAAATTGATAAAATTCTTTGGCCACATCTGATCCACCAGGTAATATAATATTATCACACCTCATATAGGCCAAATTTTGAGTAATAATTTTTCTCATTGTTTTTAAAAAAGGAACTTTATTCCAAAAATCTCTTTTTTTAAATAAAGTTGCAAGTGAATCAACTTTTTTTACTTCTTTAAATAAAACTTTAAGCTCATTATGAAATCTTTTTACATCGTCTAGTTGATAGTTTTGCTCTGGTAAAATGAATTTAACTTCAAATCCTTTTTTTTCAAGCATTTCTACAAGGGCAGGAGTTGTAGCACCAGCAATTACCATTTTTCCTTTTTTATTCACTTTGCCTCTGACAAAACAAGAAACTTTTTTGGCATAAACATCAGTGCTACATAACAATAAAATTAATATAAATATTTTCATAACTACATTTTAAGCAAAAACATTTACAAACGCAAAAACTAGAGCAATCTCCTTTATATTTTTATGAGTTCTTGTAAAAGATTATTTTGCTTAACCACTTTGACGCAATTTAATTTCTAATTTGTAGTGACTTGTAGTTTTTAAAATTTGCATAATGAATGAAAACAAAACCTTAGGAAATCTTCACCACCTCCACCAAAATTTCATGAATGAAAAATATTAAATAGTCTCATGACATTTAATTTCGATTTTTGATATTTTCTTTTTATGCAAAAAATCACCCCAAAAATGATTGAATCTATGATCTATATGATTCGAGGCCGAAAGGTGATGCTAGACAGTGATCTGGCAGAACTATATGAGGTAGAAACGAGGATTATTAATCGGAATGTAAAACGAAATATCCAGCGATTCCCAGATGATTTTATGTTTCAAATAACAAAGGAGGAGTATGAGTCTTTGATATCCCAATTTGGGATATCAAAAGCTGGTCGTGGAGGTCGTAGAAAAATGCCGTTTGTTTTTTCAGAAAATGGGGTTGCTATGCTTTCTAGTGTTTTAAATAGTGAAAAGGCCATTCAAGTTAATATTTCAATAATGAGGATATTTACAAAAATGCGTAGGATCTTATTATCCGATGATTCTCTTTCAGAGAAAATAGCAAAATTAGAAAGCGATTCAAATGAAATGAAAAGGGTTTTTCGTATAGTTTTTGAAAAAATAAATATTTTAGAAAGTGAAATCCCTATATTACCTAAAAAGCGGAAAAGAATAGGTCTGAAAAAATAAATTTGTAGTGACTTGTAGTTTTTTAAATTTGCAAAATTAAGGATTACGGGTTCTTAGGTGGTTTTCACCACCTCCACCAAAATGAGTTAAGAGAACCGTCAATCACTTTTTAAGAAGGAAGTTACTAAGTTATTTTGCTGGAGGTAGTTCAAAGCTTGTCAGACCTAAATATCCATTTCTGAAATCATTAAGTATTATCTTGTAGATATGGTCATAATCATAACCGCCACCTGAGCGAAGGCAACCTCTTCGTTTGCCAATATGCTCAACGGCGGTGGTGAAATCAATGTCTAGAGATTCAAATTTATAATACTCCTTAAATGCTGTTGAACGCTCTTTTAGTAAATGTTCAACAATAAAGCAGGCAGAGTAGTCTGGAGTGATAATATGATCAGGAATGGCATGTATTGCTGATAACCACATACTATGGATTTGCTGATGAACCATCGGTGGCATAACACCTGGAGTATCAAGTATATTGAGATCTTTATCTGCCTTAACCCATAGTTTTATTTTCGTTTGGCCGGGAGTAGCAGCAGCTTTTGTTGCATTCCTATTGGAGAGTTTATTAATAATTGTCGATTTTCCAGTATTTGGTAGCCCTAAGACCATCATACTCATTTTCTCTTTTGCAGAGGCAGTTCCATTTGATTTTAAGCGATGGGCATGAAGAATTTCTTTAGAACGTTTAATGATAGCTTTAATGGATTTTTTATCCAAAGCATTGATAAAGATGAATGATTCTTTTTGTTCAGTGAACCAAT
Source organism: Campylobacterota bacterium (assembly GCA_003650125.1). Taxonomy (GTDB): domain Bacteria; phylum Bdellovibrionota; class Bacteriovoracia; order Bacteriovoracales; family Bacteriovoracaceae; genus SMWT01. Next base: position 47,588 of record QNFX01000012.1, on the reverse strand, counting down.
CCTGCCAAAGCTTGACTGCTTTAGGATTGGCCAAGTTTGTTTTGTTAAATACAATTAAGTAGGGTTTCTCGCCAGAATTATAATAAATTTCTTTATTTCCTGATGCCATAGGTACGCGAGCATCTCTAACTTCAACAATAATATCTACTAGCTTAATATTTTTTTTTATTTCTTTGATGGCCGTTAACATATGGCCAGGGAACCAATTAAAAGGGTTGTTTTCTAAGGGTAATATCCCTAATTTTTGCTCGTCTTTTTTCACAAGTTCCTATTAAAGCAGAATATCGATATAGGTAATACCGCTATTGATGGAAGATTTTGCTTTTGCAATCTGGCCTTTGATTAAAACTTTCTTTTCAGTAAATAATTTTTTTAAGTTACCTTTAGAAATTCGGCTTAAGCTTTCATTTTCATTTTGTTTTTTAAGAGCATCAAAGAGAGCGTTATCTAAACGCACCGCTGGTGTCTCAAGCTCAAGGGTTATGCGGAACGAGTTTTCAGGTTGTACTGGGATTTTATAAGTCATGCACTTTTTTAGTACTACTTGCGCATTAAGTCAAGCGACGTGATTAAAACTAGGTAAAAGTAGGTACGTGAAGGAAGCGACGTACCTAAATCTCAAAAGGGCCATTCAAGTCAATATTTCAATAATGAGAATATTCACCAAATTTAGAAGCTTTTTACTGCTAGAAAAAGATTTGAATGAACGAGTAACCCAATTAGAAAAAGGAACTAGCAAATTATTTCAAATAGTATTTGAAAGGCTTGATACTATGGAATTAGAAACATAGGAGGAAAATAGGGATTAAAAAATAAATTTGTAGTTTTTAAATTTAAAATCTTTGGTGTGCTAATTGTAGCTGCTACATTATGATAAGTTTGTTAGGCAATGTAAAAAGGAAACACATTCATGAACGAATTTGAACTCTCAACAGAATATATAGAACTTTTTAAACTTCTCAAGGCATTGCATTTAGTGGGCACCGGAGGAGAGGCGAAGATATCTATTTCAGAAGGCCTAGTCCAGGTGAATGGGGTGGTTGAAATGAGGAAGAGATACAAGGTAAGAGTGGGAGATAAAGTCGAATATAATGGTGAGATGATTAATATTAAAAAAGGTTAAATAAATTAATTGGCCGGAGGGTCTTTAGCATGAGCTATTATTTTACAAAAAACCTTGAAACCATATTTGATGAGGCAGTTGCACGAGTCACCGAACAACTTAAGGGAAATGGTTTTGGAATACTTACTGTAATAGATTTAAAAGCAATGCTTAAAAAAAAGTTGGATATTGATTTTTATAATTATAAAATCCTGGGAGCATGTAATCCTAAGTTGGCCTATCAGGCGCTACAAAGTGAAGACAAAATAGGTGCCATGTTGCCTTGTAATGTCATTGTTCAACAAAAAGATGAAAATGGAGTTGTGGAAATTTCAGCGGTCGATCCCATGGCGTCCATGCAGGCAGTAGAAAATGAAAATTTAGGGCCAGTTGCAATTGAGGCCCAGGCGCTTTTAAAAGAAGTTATAGATTCTCTGTAAAAGCTGTTATATCAATATCTTAGAGTTTTTGGCCTATCTTAAAAAAAAATAAAAATTTATTGTTGGCAGGCCTGAAAAAGGTACCTTATCAGCCTCATCTTTGATACAAAGAATCATTTTTACATTTTTAAGATGGATAGTTTTATGGCGTTATCAAGCAAAATTATTGGAGTTGGTTCTTATGTACCACCCAAGTCTTACACAAATTTTGATTTAGAAGAAATGATGGATACATCCCATGATTGGATTGTTCAACGATCTGGTATTGAAAAAAGACATTGGGTGGAGGATGAATGTACTTCTGATCTGGCACTCCAGGCATCTTTGAAGGCCTTAAAGGCAGCGGATATGTCGGCCGATCAATTAGACATGATTATTTTTGCAACTATTAGTCCCGATCATGAATTTCCAGGGACTGCATGTTTTTTACAACAAAAACTGGGTATTTCAAAAATCCCTGCCATTGATATTCGTCAACAGTGTACGGGCTTTATTTATGGCCTGAGTATGGCCGATGTTTATATTAAATCAGGACAATATAAAAATATTTTATTAGTAGGAGCAGAAGTTCATTCTAAAGGATTAGATAAAACACCAAATGGCAGAGCTATTTCCGTTTTATTTGGGGATGGGGCCGGAGCGGTAGTACTAACTGCCACTAAGGATTCAGGTATTTTTCACACAGAACTTAGGGCGGATGGAAATTTTGCTAAGGAACTCTGGACACCGGCCCCTGGCTCGGCCTTAGGAAAAGAGAGAATCTCAAAAGAAATTCTAGATAAAGGGCTACACTATGCTCAAATGAACGGAAAACTAGTGTTCGTTCATGCTGTTAAAAGAATGTCTGAAATTTTAGTAGAGAGTTTAAAAAAATCAGGTTTTAGTTTGGATGATGTAGATTTGTTTTTATTTCATCAAGCAAACTTAAGAATTAATAATAAAGTTGCAGAAGTTTTAAATATTCCAGAAGAGAAGGTTTTTAACACTATTCAAGAGTTTGGAAATACTACAGCAGCTACCATTCCTCTTGGAATGGACCAAGCTATTAAGACTGGTGTTTTAAAACCGGGAATGCTTGTTGCCATGGCCGCCTTTGGAGGTGGTTTTACTTGGGGAGCATCGGTAATTAGATTCTAAATTATCTGTAATCCGAATTTTTAAAAAATTGGACGTTTGGGTTTTTTTCTATGACAAGTTTTAAGTCCCAATCCGATCTGACAGAAAAACAAATCCTATTTTTATTATCGTACATGATATTACTGCCGTTATCTTGGATAAAAGTTTTTTGATCATGATCATTTGCAAATTTAATCCATCTCATTCCTATAAATGGAAAATTATCGTAAGAACCCCTGACACCATACTCATTTTCAAGGCGATGTTGTACTACTTCAAACTGTAGGGCACCAACGGCACCAAGGATTTTATCAGGTGTGGTATGTCTTCTAAAGAGTTGTACAGCTCCTTCTTCAGATAGTTGCTGCAAACCCTTATCGAGCTGTTTACCTTTTAGAGGGTCTTTTAATAGAACCTTTTTAAAAATTTCAGGGACAAAATTTGGAATTCCAGTAAAGACAATTTTTTCGCCTTCTGTGAAGGTATCGCCAATTTGATATTTACCAGTATCATGAAGACCTATGATGTCTCCAGGAAGTGCAAATTCGGTAATCTCTCTATCTTGTGCTTGAAAAATTAAAGGTGTTGATATTTTGATATCTTTTTCAGTCCTGGTATGAAAAATCTTTTGTCCTCTTTCAAACTTACCTGAACACACTCTCATAAAAGCAATACGGTCCCGATGTCTTTTATCCATATTGGCCTGGATCTTAAAAATGAATCCTGAGAATTGTTTATCTTCGGGATGAATAATTTTTACCGGAGACTGTTCATCATAAGGAAAGGTCTTCGCTTCTCTGTGGGCAGGTCCTGGGCATAGATTTGCGATCGCCTCGAGAGTATCTTGAACTCCAAAGTTATTTAAAGCACTTCCAAAGAATACTGGAGTTTGAATTCCTGCAAGAAATTCATCTTCACAAAATGGTGAGATAAGCTCCTTAACCATTTCAATGTCTTCTATAAGTTTATTTAAAACATCTTCATCGTTTATAAAATCTTTAACATGTCCTGCCTCTAAGTCTTTGGCATCAATGATATCAGGATTTGTAGGGTCATTTTTACTATTGGCAAAAGAAGTAATAGTTTTTTCTTTTATGTTATAGACGCCTTTAAAACGGGTTCCATCGCCAATTGGCCAGGTCATGGGTACGCATTGAATATTTAGGATCGTTTCGAGGTTATCAATTAATTCAAATGGGTCCAGTGAATCACGATCAAATTTATTCATAAACGTCACAATTGGAGTGTCACGCATACGGCAAACTTCCATAAGTTTTATGGTTTGTGCTTCAACCCCTTTGGCCGAATCAATCATCATAAGAACCGATTCAACAGCAGTTAAGGTCCTATAAGTATCTTCGGAAAAGTCTTTATGTCCGGGGGTATCTAGTAGGTGCATGGCCCGATCACGGTAGGGGAAAGACATTACAGAAGAGGTAATCGAAATCCCTCTTTCTTTTTCTATTTCCATCCAATCTGATTTGGCATAGTTTCCTTGTTTGGATTTTACCATCCCAGTATCTCTAACAACTCGACCAAACCAGAGCAGCTTCTCTGTCATAGTTGTTTTTCCCGCATCAGGATGGGAAATAATAGCAAATGAACAGCGTTGAGCATTTGGATTCATTTTATCTTCTTTTAGTTATTTTAGAAGGTATTTTAAGGTCGCTCCGTCCTTGAATTAGGAGTTCCTCATTAATCCTTCTCTGTCTGTGCCCATCTTTAGATGTGATAAAGTTAAAAACATCTCCTGATCTTCCGGCCCTACCAACTCTTCCACTCCTGTGTAGATAGTAATCTGCCTCGGAAGGAATATCAAAGTTTAAAACCCATTGCAGATGGGTGATATCAATTCCCCTGGCAAAAATATCTGTGGCCACAAGGGTTCCACCGTTCTTGCGAAATTTATCTACGACTGCTACTCGCTCTTTTATATCGAGGTCTTTATGCAATACGAAGAGCTTTTCTTGGCCTGTCTCTTCTAAGATTTCATAAACTTTTTGAGCACGTGCTTTATTTCCTGCAAAAATAAGTCCATTTCTTTTGTTTTGTTTTTTTACAAAACTTTTAACATAAATAAATTTGTCATCGTTTTCTAGCGAAAGATTATAAGTCGAAACTTTATGATTAAGTACATTTTCTTCCCCTTTTCCAATTACCTCAAACTTCCTTCCAGGAAAGGATTCTTCAATAATTGTTGGAAAATCAACTGGGCGTGATGCACTTATTAAGAAAACTTGCATATCGGGATTGCTAACAGTTTTGGCAATTTCCCAAACTGTTTTTTTAAACGAAGGTTCAAGCAGTTGATCGGCCTCATCAAAGACCAGGTAATTCATGGAATCAGCTGATAGTTCTTTGTTTTTAAATGCTCTTAGACAGCGATCAGGCGTGGTAACTAGAATATCAATTTGAGAGTTATAAAGACTGTTTAAAGATCGGCCTTTATCTCCTCCAACAAGTTTTCTAATTCTAAGCTTTGCAAAGTGTGAAACTCCCTTGGCAACGCCAAATATTTGTAGCGCCAATTCCCTCGTAGGTAGAAGGATGATAGTTTTTGGACATGCTACCAGATCTTCAGCATTTTCTTGCTCACGCTCTTTTAGTTTCTCAATTATAGGTAATAAATAACCTAGGGTTTTGCCACTCCCAGTACGTCCTTGAACAGTAAAATCGCCCTTTCCAAGCAACTTGGGAATACAATCGTTTTGGACCTGGGTAGGTCTTTTAAATGAAACGGAACTTAAGTAATCGAGTAAGTTTTGATTAGATATAAGTTTGCCGAATTCAGGTACTGTTTTTGAATTCATCACTACTCCTTTTGGTGTGAAGAGCGAAGCTAGCACATATTTAAAGTTTTTCCATAATTTATTTATCTAGGAGTTAAATTTACATTCTTTTTACATCACAATTTCAATGTGTTACTAGAGATTTATGAAAATATGGATAGATGCGGATGCGTGTCCAAAAATGGTTAAAGAGGTTATTTTTAAGGCCTCATTTAGATTAAAGGTACCAGTGGTCCTAGTGGCCAACAGTTATATGGCGGTTCCTCCAGGCGGACTGATCTCTTCTATTCAAGTAGAAAAAGGTGCGGATATTGCTGATTTTTACATCGTTGAAAACGTCAGTGAAAAAGATCTTGTCATCACCGCAGACATTCCTCTAGCGGCCCTTGTGGTGGAAAAAGATGCTACGGCCATTAACCCTAGAGGAGAGCTCTATACCGCTGAAAATGTCCGAGAACGCCTTTCTATGCGAGATTTCATGAAAGACCTTCGCGATAGTGGAGTCGATACCGGAGGTCCACAGGCCTTTGGCCTAAAAGACAAAGAACGTTTTGCAAATTCATTAAATCGTATCCTTACCAAAATGATGAAGTGATTTGTTCATACCCCTTTTGACATTCAGGTCTATATAGTTGATAAATACCGAGATCTGAACACACTTTATATTTTCTTGCTACTGCCGGTGTTTAGATTAGGTAGTAACAATACTAAAGGAATATAAAATATGTCAGAATTCAAATCCTTGGATTTAATGCCTTCTATCCAAGCAGCAATCAAAGAGAAAGGTTACACAACCCCAACGCCAATTCAAGCACAGTCAATTCCTCACTTATTAAAGGGAAAAGATCTTTTGGGAATCGCGCAAACTGGTACTGGAAAGACGGCAGCATTTGCATTGCCAATTTTAAATCGCCTAGGAAATAACAAGGTGAAAGTAAGGCCTGCGAGAGTTCGTTGTCTAATCTTAACCCCGACCAGGGAACTGGCCTCTCAAATAGAACAAAATATAAAGGTATATGGAAAGGGACTGAAAATTTTTAGTGCTGTCGTCTTTGGCGGAGTAGGGTATCGTCCTCAAATTCAGAATATGTCCAGAGGAGTAGATATTTTAGTCGCGACCCCAGGGCGTTTACTTGATTTGATGAGTGATGGTCATGTTATTTATGATCAACTTGAAGTGTTTGTTCTTGATGAGGCAGATCGCATGCTTGATATGGGGTTTTTTAGGGATGTTAAAAAGATTATTGCAAAACTACCAAAGAACAAACAAACTCTTTTATTTTCTGCAACTATGCCCGCAGATATAGCATCTCTTGCAACTTCTCTACTTAAAGATCCAGTTCGTGTAGAGGTAACACCTCAAGCGACTACAGTTGAAAAAATAGAACAAACGATTAATTTAGTTGAAGCAACTCATAAACCTTTACTATTAAATGATTTACTTAAAGATCCGGCCTTTAAAAGTGTTCTAGTCTTTACTAGAACCAAACATGGGGCCAATAAGGTGGTAAGAAATTTAGAACGAGTTTCTATCGTTGCTGCCGCTATCCATGGAAATAAATCTCAGGGGGCCCGGGAGCGTGCACTTGGAGATTTTAGATCGGGAAAAATAAAAGTTCTTATTGCCACAGATATAGCAGCACGAGGGATTGATATTCCTAATGTTTCTCATGTCATCAATTATAACCTTCCAGAACAGCCCGAAAGTTATGTTCATCGAATTGGAAGAACTGCTAGGGCCGGACGTGAAGGCGTTGCCATTTCATTTTGCGATCAAAGTGAAGTTAAGCTTTTAAAAGGTATTGAAAAGTTTATCAAATTTAAGGTTCCAATTGATAAGACTCATCCATATCATGGAGCACCTGTTAAAGTTTTACAGAAGCCTCAGGCAAAGGGAAATGCCACTCGAGGGCCTAAAAGAAATAAAAAAAAGAGAACAGGATCATCACAAAATAGATAAAAATACAGGTACTTAGCAGTTTTGTGGCGCATTAAATTATGCTGTATTACATTGAAAATTTGGAAAAGAAAGCTTAGGTTATGATCATGAAAAAATACCTGCTTTTATTTTGTTTATTTTTTATTTGTTCAGACATCTACGCCTCAAAACTCCGTGATATCGATTGGGAGGAAATTTCCAGTAAAGATGGTATTACAGTTTTTCGAGCACTCAATTATAAGCATAATTCAGGGATTGTTCCGATTCGTTTTAAGGCAGTACTTAACCATGATATTGTAAAAGTATTAAGTGTTCTTGCTGATGAATATAGAAAGCCAGAATGGCTTCCAGATTTGCAGGGAATTAAAGTACTAGAAAAAAAATCGGTCGAGGATATTACAGTTTATTACCGTTATCATGTTCCATGGCCGCTTAAAGATAGAGACTTTATTGTCAAAAACCTAGGTACATTTGATGTTGAGGAATTAAAAGTTTCAGTTGATATTAAATCAATAGAACATAAATCAGACCCTTCCGATGGATCAACTGTTCGTGGTACCACCTATGATGGATATTCAATTATTCGCCCCGAAGGAAGAGGCAAGACAATTGTTGAGCTTGCTTTTTTAAATGATTTTGGTGGTTTTATTCCTACATTCGTTGTCAATTTTATCCAAAAAAGCTGGCCGTATAGTTTCATGAAACAATTGCGTCTACATCTCAATAAATCTGATATTACTCTTCTACCTGAATTTGAAAATAGGGCCAAGGAAGCTTTTAGCAAAAAGAAGCAGGCCAACAATTTAAAAGTTTAAATAATCAAAAAATAAAAAACATCAGGTAATGATCATTGATAATGTACCTTTTCTTAATAGCTAGGTTTAGGATGATTACCATTGCAGCTCTTCGTGCAATTAAATTTAAAGACTGAGTTCTTAGACTAAATCAAATTATGAAAATATTGATCAGACAGGATGTGATAAATCGATCCTCAATGAAAGGTTTTCTCTGGACCGAATTAGAAAATAAAATTATTGAGGATACCACTATCATTGTTCTGTTAGGGCCGACGAGTGTAAGAGTCAGGTATACCCTGCTAACCGATAGAATCATTAACTCCGATTGTTAGTATTTCCAGATAAGTTTTGTTATATTTATAATGATAAATTCCCTCGGTATGGTTATTTTTTTGATTAATTTAAATAAATATAAACAAAAAATATTATTATCTCTTTTAGGGGTGATCTTTTCTTTTTCCTGTCAAGCATCTGTTCAGAGTTTGGTTCGGGAATTTTTAGCACAAAACTATTTTCTTAAGGCAAACAAGCAAAACGTCAAGCGGTCCAATCAAATCTGGGAAGAATTATGGGCCTCAAAAACATGGTGGTTAGATGTTGAAGGTGGGTATCAAAATAATCAGCAAAGCGATCTTTTTCTTCAAAGTCCCATCGATCGATTCAAAGGGACTTTCTCTAGATTCCAATTTTCGATAAAGAAAGAGTTTAATTGGGGAGGTAGCTTTAATTTTGATAATCAATTTTTTCTACATAAGTGGCTGATACAATTAAATCAGGGGGTCGCTTACAGTCAGGACCTAGGGAAAAACTTTTTTGGTCAAAGTTTTCATCAAGAACTTAAAATGGCGAGAATTACCGAAACTGAAACCCAGGCAAGGGTGAACAAAGAAAACCAAGGCCTTTTATTAAAGTTTTTTCAATTATATAATTTATCTAGATTAAATAAAACTTTAATGAGCTTACATAAAAAAGCAAAGGTTAGAGCAGTAAAAAGAAAAGAAAATGTGGTCAAAAGAGTTAATGCTGGGCTTTTAGAAAAAGTAGATCTTTATAAATCTAAAATGAATGTCATTGCTCAAGAACAGGCGGTAAGAAGGGCAGAAATAGGCCTGGCAGATAACATTGAGGGACTATCAGGTCTTCTAAATCGGCAAGTTAAAGATAATGAGATAAATTCATTTAAGTTTGATAATTTGCGGATTGAAAAGGATATGCTTGGAGATACAGAAGATAATTTTTCTCTAGAAAAATTAAAACAAGAAAAATTGAAAATAAATGAGAATTTGAGAAAAATTGATTATAGTTTCATCCCCCAAATTAAATTGAATATCTCTTATAAAAGTATTGGTGAGATATCTAAGGAATCCCAAGATATTTTTGAAGGAATAATAGGAACTCCATCGTATGTATACGGATTGGCCATCAATCTTTTCATGCCTCTTACATTTGAACCGGAAGAAGTAAATAAGAGCATAATGCGAATTGAACAAAACAAGAATTTATACACTATTAGTGGAGTTCGATATGAGTTGAAATATAGAGAAGTCGCCCAAAAAAGGAAATTAAAGATAATAAGAAAAAATATCACATCGAGTATCCAGAGAAGACGTCTCTCGTATAAGGCCTTAAAGTTTCAAAGTGATCTATATTTTCATGGAAGAACTGAGCTAGATATTGTCTTAATTTCAGAGCGAGATATTGTTTTTACAGAAATTGCTCTGGCACAGTATGTCACGCGATTAGAAGGCAATTTAGCAGAGCTTTCCAAAATTTATGGTAAATTAAAAGAGTGGGTCCTAGTTAAAAAAGATTAAAAATGAAAAATATCCTAAGATTTTTTGCCAAAAACCTTACCTTAGCTAACTTAAATATGATCCTTTTGATGATAATGGGGATTTTTTCCTATTATACGATTAATAGAGATATTAATCCTAAAGTCGATTTTGGACGTATGGAGGTGACAACTTATTTTCCAGGGGCCTCCCCAGAAGATGTTGAAATAAATGTTACTAATAAAATTGAAAGAGAATTATTAACAGTTACAGGGATAAAAAAATTCCACTCAATTTCTAAAGAAAATCAATCTTATATCCAAATTTGGATTGACCCAGATATTTCCAATCAAGAAAAAGTAAAAAGCGATATTAGGCGCGCCGTAGATGGAGTTAATGATCTTCCTGTCGAAATTGAAAAAAAACCTTATGTTCATGAGGAAAATTCAGGAATGTTTCCCATCATTGAAGTGGGGCTTTATGGGGATGTGCCCTATAGAGAATTAAGAGAACTGGCAAAAGGTTTTGAGAAAAAATTAAAAAGAATTAAAGGGGTTTCAAGACTTAATAGTTTTGGCATGCGAGATCGGGAAATAAAAATAGAAGTTGATCCTGATAAAATAAAAAAATATTACGTTCCTCTTGAACATATTGTAAAGGCCATTAGAACTAGAAATGTTAGGTCAAGTGGTGGGCATTTTGCTTCCTATATGGATAAAAAGAGTGTGGTAACACTATCCCAATTTAAAAGGCCATTAGAAGTTAAAGAGGTTCTTGTAAAGGCCAATTTAGAAGGCTTTGATCTTAGGGTTAAAAACTTGGCCAATGTCAAAGATGGCTTTAAAGAGGAAAAAATTCGCTCTCGAATGAATGGAAAACCTGCGATTTCATTTGTTGTGCAAAAAGGAGAAAATGCCGACATTGTTGATACGGTTGATAGGATACGTGAGTTAGTGGCCGAAGAAGAGAAATATCTTCCTGCTAATGTTAAATTTACCTTTTCCGATGATTTGTCTCGTACAGTCAAAAATAGATTCAATATTGTTAAAAGCAATGGAATCATGGGACTAATTCTAGTTGTTATAGTCTTAAGTTTTTTTCTAAATTTTCGCAGTTCTTTCTGGGTGGCGATGGGAATTCCTATTACCATTCTTGGAGTGGTGTTTTTACTGAAAGTCTTTGGCCACTCCTTGGATGCCATAGGAATGACCGCCGTGATAGTCGTCATTGGTATAATTGTCGATGATGCCATAATTATTTCTGAGAATATTTACCGCCATTTTGAAGAACTTGGGAAATCTCCATTAGATGCGGCAGTAGATGGATTGATGGAAGTCGCTGCCCCCGTTTTGACTACTATACTTACAACTCTTGTGGCCTTTGCACCTATGTTTTTTATGAAAGGATTAATGGGGAAATTTATGTTTGTCATCCCCATGGTTATTACCTTTGCCTTGGTGATCTCTCTGGTAGAGGCCTTTTTGATATTACCTGCCCATTTAGTCCATGGACTGAGAAATACTAATGGAAAAACTCAGTCGGAGATAAGTTTCAAAAAATATAGAAAGAAATTCTCTGAATTTTTAACAAAAATTTTAAAATATCGATATCGGGCGATTGGTGTTTTTCTTGCTGTATTTATTACCACTATGTTTTTTGCTTATAAATACATGGATATTATTTTATTCCCCACGACTACTGCAAATAGGATATTTATTGTTATAGACCATCCTACAGGAACATCTCTTGAGGCAAATAGTGACAAAGTAAAAGAAATTGAAGAAATTGTTCAAGGGATGTCAAAAAGAGATATTGATTCTTATGTCACTAGGATTGGACTTCATACTGCTCAAAGAAGTAAATATACTTCTGGTGAGAATTTTGCCTCGGTTGAATTAAATCTTGTTCCATATGGTGAAAGAATACACTCAGTAGAAGAAATTATAGCTGAGCTTCGAAAAAAGACCGGTAAATTATTAGGCTATGAAAAAATAATTTATCGAGTTGCCGAGGGGGGACCTCCTACCGGAAAGCCTATTGCGATAAGGGTTATAGGATCTGATGATAAATCAAGAAATAGATTAGCAGATGATATAGAAAAGACTTTAAATGTTATTCCTGGAGTAGTTGATCTTAGTCGCGATGATAAAATGGGAAAAAAACAAATACAAATTATTCTCGATCATTATCGAGTTTCTCAATATGGTTTAAATGTCTCTCAAATAGCAGATACTATTCGTATGGCCTATGATGGCCTGGTAGTGACTGATGTTCGTTATGAAGATGAGGATGTTGATTTTAGAGTTCTCTTAGAGGAAGGGGCCAGAGCTAAGGAAGGTTATTTAAATAATTTATTAGTCACCAATGAAAGAGGTAAATTAATACCTCTTGGAAAAGTTGCCAAATTTGAAGAAGGTATAGGAACTAAAGAAATTAAGCATTTCGATGGGGAACGGGCACTTTCTATAACCGGTGATGTAAATAAAAGTATAACAACTCCACTTAAGGTTATGAGTTTAATTGAGAAAAAATTTAAGGGAAATAGGGATTATCCAGGGGTTAGATTATATATTGGTGGAGAGGCGGAAGAAACTAGTGAGTCTTTAAAATCTCTGGGAGTTACTTTTATCATTAGTGGTGTGGCGATTTATTTTCTTTTGATAATGCTTTTTAACTCCTTTACTCAGCCTCTTTATGTGTTAGTGGCAATTCCCTTTGGACTAGTGGGTGTGGTTATCTCTTTTGCTCTTCATGGTGAACCCTTAGGTTTCTTGGCCATTTTAGGAGTGGTGGGACTTGCCGGAATTGTAGTCAATGATTCCTTAGTGCTAGTAAATCATCTCAATAAACTCAGACTTGAAAAACCGGATAAAAATATTTTAGAAATTATCTCTCAGGGAAGCGCCGACCGATTGCGGGCCATTTTAATTACTACGGTAACTACTGTGATCGGACTTCTTCCTTTGGCCTATGGTATGGGAGGTTCGGATCCCTTTATGATTCCTATGGCCTTGGCCTTAGGATATGGCCTTCTTTTCTCTACTATCCTCGTACTTATTTTAGTTCCTTGTATTTATATGGTAGGAGAGGATTTTAAAATAAAATTTATTAATTTGAGGCTTAGATGAAAAAATTAAAAGTATTAACCGCCTTTGATCAAAAACCTATGGCAGAGCTAAATTACAATACTGAAGAAGAGGCCTTTGCTAAAATTGAAAGAGCACATGAAGTATTTTTAGATAGGCCCAATTGGCCTAAACCTTTTAATAGAGTGAGCATTTTAGAAAAAGCTCTTGAACTTATAAAAGAGCGTAAAGAAGATCTTATTTTGGATGCGGCAAAAGAGGGTGGAAAACCCTATCTGGATTCCAAAGTGGAAATTGAAAGGGGAATAGAGGGTATTAAAATTGCTCTTAAAGAGCTTGCCCACATGCATGGAACAGAGGTCCCCATGAATCTTACTCCCAGCTCGGATGGACGTAGGGCCTGGACCAGAAAGGAACCTCGAGGAGTAGCACTGGGAATTTCAGCATTTAATCACCCTTTTAATTTAATTATTCACCAAGTGATTCCTGCCATTGCAGTGGGTTGTCCTGTGATTATAAAACCGGCAAGCAGCACTCCTGTTTCCTGTAAAAACTTAGTGGAAATACTTTATGAAGCAGGATTAGATAAAGCTTGGTGCCAAATGGTCATTTGTACCAATGAGGTGGCGGAAAAGATGGTTTCTCATCCAAAAGTTACTTTTTTATCTTTTATTGGATCAGCGACAGTCGGATGGCGATTGAGATCAAAACTTGCACCTGGTGCGACCTGTGTCCTAGAACACGGGGGTGTGGCCCCAGTAATTGTCGATAAAACGGCAAATCTTGAAACGACTATTCCATCTCTATTAAAGGGTGGTTTTTATCACGCAGGTCAGGTCTGTGTGTCTGTTCAGCGAATTTTTATTCATGAGGATGTCGAAAAAGAATTTATCAGAAATTTTGTTGAGGGAGTTAAAAAATTAAAAGTAGGAGATCCTACCAGTGAAACGACAGAAGTCGGCCCTTTAATATCCACTAAAGATGTAGATCGAGTAGATCAATGGGTGAAAGAGGCAGTGGATGATGACGGAGAAATTCTCTGCGGAGGAAATAAAATCTCTGATACCTGCTTTGAACCTACGGTAATTTATAATCCCAGTATACACTCAACAGTTTCAACTAGTGAAGTATTTGGGCCAGTAGTTTGTATCTATCCTTATAATGATATTAAAGATGCCGTAGAAAGAGCTAATTCTGTGGACTTTGCCTTTCAAGGATCCATTTTTACTAATGATCTTTCTATTGCAGAATATGTAACTAAATACATGGAAGGATTAACGATTATGGTAAATGATCATAGTGCTTTCAGAGTAGATTGGATGCCTTTTGGTGGTTATAAAAAGTCCGGACTCGGAGTAGGGGGCATTGGTCATACTATGAATGATATGACTCTTGAAAAAATGACAGTTATAAAATTTTAGTCTTTATATTTTTTTCGCCACTAGGTCTGGTGGTTACAAATAGCCCTGCCAAAAATAAAGTCAGAGTTAGAAAGGTTTTTATAAAAAAGGTGAATTCGGTTAAAAAGGAAATATAGATCACCACCAGAATTAAGCTTAGGACACAGATAAGTTTTGAATTAAGGCCTACCACTCCATTTTCATTCCAATCACTAATAACTTGTCCAAATTTAGGGATTTTTATGAGCCATTTGTAGAGCTTGTCTGAACTCTTTGAGAATAAGTAAGCGGCCAGTAGGATGAAGGGAGTAGTAGGTAGAATAGGTAAAACTGATCCCAAGATACCAAGTGCCAGACTAGTCAGGCCCAAGGCCATAAGTAGGTAACGTGACATAATTAAAATTTATGAGAAGATGAAAGGGATTTCTTAAAATATAGATTGTTTTCTAAGATATCCCACAATTGATTATCATCTTGGTGACATTTGAATTGGACAATTCTGCCACCTTCATTTTTATTATTTTTATAAACATCTAAACATTTTTTAGAATGTCTATTTATTAGATAGTGGAGTTTTCCATAGTTGAAGTCCTCTAGAAAAAATCTTTGATGACTTTTGAAATGACAGGGGCCAAAAATTAAATCTCTTTTGTTGCGTTTGCTACCTCTGATAATATCTAGACATGTCTTTGTCTCAACATCCATTAAGCTGATGGAATAATCTTTAGTAGGTATTACTTCTAATTGGACCTTGTTACTACAATCTACTTGAACTGCTTTGTTATCTTGCCCTCTGCCTAGACAGAGTCCACTATTTAGAGCTCTAAGGGAGATTATTCTTTTTGCTACTTCACTTTTTTTCCAATTAAATCTAACAGATATTGGGGGATGGTCAGAAAGGTTATTTCCTTTTTTATCTTTAAACAACTCATTATTATTAACCCATTCGAGTGCGCTAAGATCTATGCCATGGCCTGAACGATAAAAGATTCTATCAATATGATTGTAATTGTCACATTCCAGTTCTTTGCAAGTATCTTTTAGATCAAGTGAATTTAAAATATTGGATAAATGTTTTTTATCAATGGGATCATTCTCATGTAGGTTGAAGTCTCCGGCGAGGATGACAGCACGGTGACCAGAGTGGTCTTTTATATATTCAATGAATTGCTTAATATTTTTTTTTATGGCGATAGAATCACCTATAGTATTTCCCGCCTCACCGTGGTGATTATAAATATCGACAAAAATACCAGGGGCCATTTCATGAGTGGCAATGCTAAATCCTTTTGGGGTAAGGCAATCGTTACCAGAACTACTTCTGAAAATTCCAAAGCATTTGCTCCATTTTTCTCTGGTAAGGCCATTAAAAGGAAATTGAGAGAGACGATTGAGTCCATCTCCTAGTCTGAAAAATCCACTCTTTTTTTGCTTGCTAAAAAAAGGATGATAAATACTTCTAACGAGAAGGTCGTGATAAGAGAAATCTTCTTGCAAAAGCACAATGTCATAATCATTTAAAAGAGGACTAATTAACGGGTGTTTTTCTTCCCCATTTTGTCCATTTTTTTTGCCAATGATTTGGGGAAGACCGGCAACATTGTAAGTGAGAACATTAAATTCCCCGGCAAAAGAAGATAGTGAAAAGATAAATATAAGTAGCAATTTCCAATTTTTCATATGCGGCCATTATAATGATAAATACTGGATAATACAGGTGAAACTAGAAGGAGTGTAAAACTTTTAGAAAAGGAGTAACATATTGTAAATACGTTAAGAATCCTTATTTAGAGACGTTTTCTATCCTTTTCTCCTGTAATTTTGGCAATTCTAGCATGAGCGAATGAGGCGAAAATAGTCGTAGGGAATTTAGTGGTGAGCTCTTTATAAGTTGTTCTGGCCTCACTATATCTTCGAAGGTAATCAAACATTAATCCTTTTAAATAAAGAGGTTCGGGATTAAGATAGCAAGGTGAAGCGATGGCAGTGCTGAAATGTTTTAAGGCCCTCTTATAATTTTTTAATTCCAAATCAATTTTTCCAATCTTAGTGTGAATTAAACAATTATTCTTATTGTTATTCGCCAGTACGATAAGATACTTTCTGGCCTCAAGTCCGTTGTCTTCTTTTTGATAGATATAGGCCAAATTATTATTGGCCTGGTAATGTTTTTTATATTTAGAGTTTTCCATTAATTTAAGATAATGAATTTTTGCCTGGGCAAAGTCTTCTCTCCCAAAATAAATTGAGGCGAGATTTCCTCTTGCTTCACTATTGTTCTCATCTATAGTAATGGCCTTTTTTAAATATTTGATAGCAGTGTCGATATCTTTTTTAAAGATGTAAGTCATTCCCAAGTTTTGGACAATCTTGGCATCATGAGGTCTAAGCTTTGCCGCCTTGGCAAAAAGGTCGCGGGCACTTTCAAAATCTTTTTCTAAAATTTTATCATTACCCAAGTTGTAAAATTGATCGGCCTTAATATCTTCTGGAGATCTATTGGTAATTAGACTACAAGAAAAAAGAAAGACAAGGCCTATAAGAATCAATTTCATTAATTACTCCTGGGTTTTAATTTCGAAATAATATCCAAATAACGGACGTACCATCAATAGAAATTATTTATTTATTTATACTTATGTACCTTACAAGTTAGCTCGGGATTGCCGATAAATATTTTGTAATGAGTAATCTATTTTCCAAATTAAGAATATTTATTGGGCCGGTGCTATTTGTCATAGTGTTGCAATTGCCCCTTGATATAGCGGCAAATCAACAAAAATTTCTCGCCATTTTTATATGGGTCATTTGTGGCTGGATTTTAACTTCTCTTCCCCTTTTTATAACTGGAATATTTGGAGTGAGTGCCTCCGTTATCATGGGAATCATTGATGCTAAGACCGCTTTTGGCCCCTTCGGTAATCCTATTATTTTTCTTTTCATGGGGGGCTTTTTTTTGGCCAAAGCAATGGAGAGAATAGGACTTGATAAAAAGATCTCTCTTTTTATTCTCAACTTAAAAATTATTCACGGTCATCCTCGAAGAACCATAATGGCAATCTATCTTTTAACCGCCACTTTTTCCATGTGGGTGAGTAATACTGCAACTACTGCTATGATGCTTCCGATAGTCTTGGGAAGTTTAAAAAATATGGGGATATCTGATAAGGCGCGTGAATCTAAAATTTTAATTGGCATGGGATATGCCGCAACAATTGGGGGGCTTGGAACACCAATCGGCTCTCCTCCCAATATGTTGGCCTTAGGTTTTTTGGCAACATTAGCTAACATTAATTTTGTATTTTTATCTTGGTTTCTAATTGCTTTTCCCATCACTGTGGTCATGTTGATCTTTCTTTATTTTAATTTTATCCATTCAATGGATTTAAAAGATGTGGCCAAAATACAAAAAAACTCCATCATAAAAAGTGGTCCCCTCTCTAAAAATGAAAAAATTGTGATTTCTCTTTTTTTTACTGTAGTAGTTCTTTGGTTTTTGCCGGGTTTTGTAGAAATGTTTTTGGGAAGTGATCATATAATTTCTACTGAATTTAAAAGAAGATTACCTGCGGGGGTGGTTTCCATATTTTTTTCCTCACTTCTTTTTACCCTTCCTCTAAAGGGAGAGAAAATATTAGGGCCAGAGAATGCTTTGAAAATAGATTGGGCCTCACTTTTACTTTTTGGTTCTGGTCTAAGCTTGGGGGCCATTTTATTTTCCACTGGGCTTGCTAATACTATTGCCGATGGGGTTTTAAAAAATATTTCGGGAGATTATTTTAAGTACACGCTAATTGTGGTGGTTATATCGACTATTTATATAACGGAAGTAATATCAAACACTGCGTCTGCTAATATTTTAATTCCCATCATCATAGTTTCTTGTCAGGAGGCCGGGATAAATCCCCTAGCGCCAGTCCTGGCCGTGGCCATGGCCTGTAACCTAGCTTTCATGCTTCCTGTTTCCACACCACCTAATGCGATTGTCTTTGGAAGTCGTCTGGTTAAAATGAAGGATATGATTAGGGCCGGATTTATAATGAATATTTTTTCGGCCCTAATATTATCTGGAGTCTATCTTCTTTTATTAAAACTTTTTTGATTCGGATTAAGTCCATCAACCCCTTCATGGGAAAGATTGAATAAGGCCTCAACAATTGGGGCCGCTACTTCACCACCCACAGAAGATTTTATTGCCACATTGGCCCATGTTGCAGGAATTAATTCTTTGGTAGGATTCCAGGTTCCTTTGATTTCATTATCATAAGGTCCCTTGGCCTTTATCCCTTTTTGAGTTACCCATAAAAAATCAGGATGGTGGCCATGATACCATTCACCACCGATTATTTTTCCATTTTTATCTAACTCCAAGTCATAGCGGTAAATGACCAGGCCTGGTTCATTATGCTTGTCAGTTTCAACGTCTTTAAAGGTAGCAATTCGATCTTTTAAAAAAGTAATATCGGCCTGAACTCCAATAATTTTGGCCACTTTTTTTGAACGATATTTACTGAACTTATCTTTGGTGAAATCTTCGTAGGGTATGATTCCATTTTCCATTTTCTCCACTTCTTCTAGCGTCTGGGGATTAAAATATTTAAAGGTGTAACCAACTACAGGGTAGTTCCAAACTTCAGCTGAAGAAACACTATCCATAACGAAGGCCCTCTTGGCCAAACCAATTTGATTAACGAGAGTTAAATGAAAAGCACCAGGATTGATATTGAAGCACTCCCTTGCCAGAAAACGGCCATTTTCATCAATCTCAGGAAGTCGATTATCACATCTAGTCCCAATCATTCTATAAGGAGGACGGGAATTAGAGTAAAGAAGTGAACCAAGCGCTTTGATATCTTCGGGATAGAACTTAATTGGAATATTTCCATCCCGGGAGTATACCGTTATGGCCTTAGATGGCCTTGGAAGTGTAACAGAAGCAATGGCCAGTCCATCACAAAGTCCATCCCAGTTAAAAATTTGTCCATAATTATACATGGAGTCCTCACCCCTTTTCCACATATATTTGGTAAGAGATAAATTAGGATCTCCTACTAAGAGATCATATTTTTCAGAGGGTGAAAGCTTTCTAACTAAATCTCTTTTTATAAAAGAAGATATTGGATTATCCTTTATATATTGATATTTATCTTTCCAATCAAATAGCATTAGAAAATTTCGAAGTCCTAGTCTGGCCCCAAGTTGTCCATTATAAGTACTCCACCAATAAGCAGTCCAATAGGTTGGTTTTAAAGAGTTAGTATCATTTTGATTATCTTTAATTTCATAAATATTTTTAATGAGTCTTTTTAGAGATGGTTCCACTAAGGTTCTAATATTATCTTCCCAACCAATTTCAGCTTTATTAGATAAATTATTTTTTATTTTAAAATAACTGTTAAAACCAGACTGTTTTATTATTCTTGGGGCAGCACTGCTGTAAGGTTTTTTCAGGAATGTTTTAAAATGATCTTTAGAAAAATTATTTAAAAAAGTTTTTAACTTAGGAGATTGGGTTTTATCATTTGCTCCCACATTAAGAGTGAATAAAATAAAGAATGGAATAAAGTAGACTAGTTTTCTCATAGATTACCTCTTGATTTTAAAGATCTTTGTAATATTTTATTAGGCTAACACAGGACAAGTTATTTTCAATTTTTATTGACAGCAGTTATCAATAGTCAATAAAATTCTTGTAAACCCTAAACGAAAGGAGCAAACGTGAAAAAAGGATTTTTCAGTTTATTAGTGTTGTTGTTTGCAAGCAATCTAGCATTTGCAAACGTTAATACCTCTGAATACCCACAAGGTGATGTTGAAGATTTCTGGGACAGAATCAAAGCAGCTTGTGAGGATCCAGATTCAGCAGGTAACCAGTTACCCCCCTCAAACATCTTGATCAAGTGTGAAGATGTTAATTACACTTGGGTTCCAGGAAAAAATGGAGATTCTGTTAATCTTCCACAAAGTGGAGAGATGACAGTATCTATTTTCTGCGACAAAGATCTAGGAGAGTTAACGGAAGATTTCTCATATGAACTTCCTCCAATTAAAGTTCCTTGTCCAAGATACATCCAGATGAAAAACTACACATCTATTACCGTTCAAGGTGTTACATGTGAAGAAATTAAAGATGTAGATAGCGTTGTTGAATGGTGTAAAGAAAAATTAATGGATGGAGATAGTGAATCCAAGCCTACAGGTCTTTATGTTGACTTCTGTCCTAAAGGACCAGGTCAAAAACCTCCTGGGCCAGTTCCACATGAAGTTCCTGCAAAATATACCCCGAATCTAAATTACTGGGTAAAATAAGACTGAATTAAAATTTTGGGATGGCCATCGGGCCATCCCTTTTTTCCATGAGGGATTTCCATGAAACTAGGAAATTTTTTTATTTTTAAGATCCTAATTTTACTCGTCATGCCACTGGCGAATGCCTCTTATGTGGAATATCCCTACAATGAGGGAGAGTATGTAGAACTCTTTCAAGAACTGGATAATGTGGCCCCCACAAGACCGAGTGGAATTCCTTTTACGAGGGCGGTAATGAAATATGGAAAGGCGGTAGTTAAGGAAGGAAAAATTATCGCAAGCTCCGACATAAAACCCTGGTCCTCATGGTGGTACCCAACTCATGATCGTCAAATTTTTGAAGAATCTGATGAAGGGGAAATATCAACACTTCAAAGATATGATCAATATGCAAAAAAGATAAAACCAAATTCTGGCAGTAGCCGAGACTTTGAAGAAGATGAAGTTTATGATCCTCAATCAGGAGGATGGGCCGGACTTTGTCATGCCTGGGCGCTGGCCTCGATTATGGAGGATGAGCCCACAAAAGAAGTTGTTAAAAATGGCATTAAATTTAGAATTCAAGATTTAAAGGCGCTGTTACTTAAAAGTTATGAAGGCTCCTACCCCAAAGAAACTTATGGCCAGAGAAATAATGCAAATTGGGACAGTGTTTATGAGGATATCTATCCTGAACAGTTTCATACTATTTTAAATGCAGAATTATTTGAAAAGAAAAGACCCTTTCTAATGGATTTTGATGCTGGCTTTCAGGTGTGGAATGTTCCTGTTTATAGAGCGAAGGTCATTGTAGAAAAAGATCCAGATAATTCTAGTGTAGTTCATGTGAACACTTTTTTAACTGTTGCCACACCTTATGTGAATGATCCAAATTATGTTGGCACCACAACATTAACTTTCTCTTATAAGTACGACCTCTATGGAAGCTGGGAAGCTCCAGATCGCTTTGTAGTTGATTACGGTATCTGGGTGAAGAGAGGGATGATCGACTCAAGAAGAAATCACCCTGATTTTATTGTCGTAAAACCAGATAGCATTAAGAGAAGAACTAAAAATGAATTTATTGACATCGCATTGGTAGATGAAATTTTAAAAGGTAGCCGATAAGAATTCTTTAGTCAGGTCCTGATAGATCAGTTGACGATAAAAAAACTTTTCAGTCTTGTTTAAATAGTTTCTAATTAAGAAGAATAGTCTAATGAAGGGCCATTCTTCTTTTAAATAAGAGGTTTCCCATGATGAAGGAAATTTTTTTTGTTTTTAATCTTTTAATTTTTTCTACTACCACTTTTGCGTATACACCTGACTTGTCTTATAACTACGGTGAATACATTGAAGTGGATGACATCTTTAAAAATATGCCTCCAATGAGACCTTCAGGTATACCATTTACCAGTGCTGTCGCTAAATACGGTAAGGCAGTGGTAAAAGAAGGTGAGGTAAGATTTTATTTAGAGAAAAAACCTTGGTCTTCATGGTGGTATCCAATATATAAGACTGAATTATTTGAAGATTCAGATGAAGGGGCGGACTCAACCCTTAAAAGATACGATCGCTACACTAGAAAGATTGGTATGAACTCTGGCAGTAGTCGGGAATTTGAAGAGGAAGAAATCTTCAATCAAAATGCCTCTAAATGGTCCGGACTGTGCCATGCTTGGGCCATTGCCTCGATTATGGAAGATGAGCCTGTTGCCCCAGTTACGAAGAAAGGAATTAAGTTTCGGGTGCAGGATTTAAAAGCGCTTTTAATTAAAACCTATGAAAAATCCTATCCTGGTAAGGAATATACCTATGGCCAGAGGAATAATGCTCACTTTGGGGATGTTTATGAAGATATTTATCCTGAACAACTCCACACAATTTTAAATACTGAGCTTTTCGAAAAAAAGAAGCCTTTCATTATGGATTTTGATGCTGGTTACCAGGTGTGGAATGTTCCAGTTTATGGAGCAATCATTAAAATAAAAAAAGATATCGATAATCCCCATGTGGTTCATGTTGATTTACGTTTAAGAACAGCTTCTCCTTTTGTTAAACCATCTTTTGTCGGAACGGATTATGATAATAGAGCATATTATTATGATCTCTATGGTAACTGGGAAGGTGAAAACTTTATTGTAGATTATGGACTGTGGACTAAAGGAAATATTTCCGACTCTCGCAGAGCACACCCTGATTTTATTGCGGTTAAACCAGATAAGCTAATTAGAAGAAGTGGCAATAAATATATCGATGTTGATATTGTTGATGAAATTCTAAAAGGTTCAAGATAACTGTTAGGGCCTAGGTATTTGGCCCATTCCCTTAACATTCTAAGTTACTCGACTTTTATTCAGTACAAGTTATATTATTTAAGATTTAATTAGGTGATATATTGCCCCATTAAATTGACAAACTTCTTGATACAAAAATAAAATTTAACAAAATCAAACCAAACTAAGGAGTTTACATGAAAAAAGGATTTTTCGCTCTTCTATTGATGGTTGTTTTAATAAACCCAGCTTTTTCTACCGGAGTTAATACTACGGGAAAAAGTAAGTTGGATATTAAAGTAACTAAAGATAACGTCCCTCAAGGGGATATTGAAGATTTTTTTGATCGCATTCAAAATGCCTGTGAAAACCCAGATGAAGCAGGAAACCAGTTACCACCATCAAGCATTATGTTTACGTGCTTGAGATCAACAGTTCTTTGGGGCGGGGCCCTAGGAGTTAGGAGTGTTAACTTAAATAACAAGTGTGCGCTAGATGCTTGGATTTGGTGTGACAAAGATCTTGGAAGTATGCATGAGCAAATTCCTCTTGATAAATGTTTCGATCATGGAGCAAGGATTGATGCTGTCGACCCTAATACAATCGATAATATTGTCTGTGCAAGATACGAGGAATATGCACAGTTAGAGCTTGCTACTCTTCAAGGAGTTACCTGTAAAGACATCGAAGGTGTTGAATCAGTTGAAGAATTTTGTACTCAGATCTTAGCAGAAGAAAAATCTTACGTTTGGGATGTTGAGGGAGGCAAAAGTGTAGATTTTTGTCCTGGCGATGTACCACCAGTAGAGCTTCCACCAGTTGATCCACTTCCACCAGAACCAGAACCAGTAGATTGTTCAGGAGACGGTTGGCCTAATCCTTTACTGCCAGAAGTTTGCTGTAATGGAATGATGGATGACATAGCACCGGCCTGTGAAAAGCAATGTAACGCGTACGCTGCTCCAAACGCACCTACGTATTGTTGTGATGGAACAGTTCCTGGTTCAGGTCCAAGTACTCCGGAAGATCCTGCTTTACCAGCAATTTGTGAATCTGCGCCGCCAGCACTAGACTGTAAAGTACCAGGAGCTGGTGAACCAGGTGAATGTACAGCTCTTTGTGAGGATATGGGAGATAGTCCAGCATCATATTGTTGTGATGGAACTGTAAGCCCAGAGCCTACAAATTGCAAAGTAGTAGAGCCACCAACAGATCCAAAACCACCAACAGATCCAAAGCCACCAGTACTAGACTGTAAAGTACCAGGAGCTGGTGAACCAGGTGAATGTACAGCTCTTTGTGAGGATATGGGAGATAGTCCAGCATCATATTGTTGCGATGGAACTGTAAGCCCAGAGCCTACAAATTGCAAAGTAGTAGAGCCACCAACAGAACCAGAACCAAAGCCTCCTGGAGCATATCCAAAAGAGTGTGAAGAGTTCGATGCCCATGATCAGAAAATGGCAGACCTTTGTTGTGCTACTGACTGGGAAGGTGACTCACCGGCCGCTTGCCAAGTAACCTGTGATGACACAATTGTTCCAGCAGCTTACTGTTGTGATGGAACCGTTGATCCAGAGCCTAAAGTTTGTAGTGGATTTTTCAATCTAACTCAGAATGAGTTAGATTCGACCCTTAAAATATTAGGCGTTACACTATAATTTTTTCTAATTGGATGGCCTTTGGGCCATCCTCTCTTTTTTAAGAGTTCCCATAAATTTGGGAACTCTTTTTTTTTGTCTAATTTTAAAATCATTCTAATTCAGGCCAGCTAATTTAGAAGATCTCGTGGGAGATACTTGATAGTGAGAAGTAGCAACAGAGGTCTTTAAAAGAAATAGCGGACGCTTTCAAGTGTTTCTAAGACTCAAAAAATAAAGCAGCATAGGGATTAAGAAATAATTTTGCGTGGAAACAAATGGGCCCAATGAATGGGCCCATGGAAACTATCTAGTTTGATAACCGTTTAGACCTTTATTTGAGAGATTAAAAAGGACATTAACAATCTTTGGAGTCACTACTCCTCGTGCAGATGCCTCTTTGGCACTTTTGGCCCATTTAGCTGAAAGAAGCCTTTTAGTAGGACTCCAATTACCACTCATTTGTGAATCGATGGGAGTTTTTGGTTTAAACCCTTTTGGTGGGTGCCAAATAAAATCCGGCCTTCTAGTGGAATACCACTCACCGCCAATGATATTGTGATCGGCATCTAACTCAAGATCATAGCGGTAGACATTAACTCGAGGGTTATTTGAATTAATTTCTCTATTGGGTAATCTGTATGGGTTAAAAAGTATTTTTGCCTGAACTCCGACAATATATTTGACCTTATCTTCACGGTACATGGCAAAGCGATCATTTCGAAGATGCTTTTTAGCAATAATGGCATTTTTTAAAGGCTCTTGCCATTGAGGTTTACGAGGGTTGAAATATTTAAACTCATAACCAAGTGCAGGATAGTGCCAAATAGAAGCATTAAAAGATCCATCAAAGTAAAAAGGTTTCTTTTTTACTCCAAGATAATTAATTAGCGCTAGGTGAAACTTAGCAGGGTGAACGTCAAAGCATTCACTACTGTTAGGCCTTCCATTATTGTCTCGGGCCGGAGTATTTTCTGCACACCTTTGACCTAAGGTGCTCGCATTGAAAGCACCAGGGCCCCAAAGTAGAGCGCCTAAGGCCTTTAAGTCGTCAGGGGAAAAGGTAATGAGATACTTTTTACCTACCGACCAAATTTTTACCGGATTTTTAGGCATTGGCATATTCATTGAGGCGAGGGAAACACCATGAGAAATTCCTGCCCATCGAGTAATCTTTCCAACTCTTTCCATTTCACCTTCACCTGCTTCCCACATTTTTTTAGTTAAGGAAAAATTATCATCTCCAATAAGAAGATCATATTTCTCTGCTGGGGAGAGCTGGTTAATTTTACCTTCAGCAATCAAGGCCTCTGGTTGATTTTGGATGAATTGATCGTGATAAAATCTCCAAGTTGCCTGCTGAAAAAAATTGGGGTCATTGTATCTATTGGCCAGAAGCCCTAAAGCTATAGGCCAGTGGTAACCCTTCCAGGGTTTTATCTCTAAGTTAAATCGTTCGAGGTTTTTGTCTCTAACTTGATAGAGGTTGGTAACTAGTTTATTCCCACTGGTATTTGTAAATGCAGCTAAATCATCAGTCTGTTCAAATTTGATGGCAAATGTAAGCTGGGGGATTAACAAGAGTAGTAATAAGATTTTCATTAATTCACTCCTTTGAATTTGGTTTAATCATTTAGACAAAAGAGTATAACAGTTGGTGAAATATAATTGCAATTTTGGCAATGCTGAGTGTTGTGGGGTGGTCAAGGATTGTAGCAATTACTACAATCCTTGGTGGTATTGATTAGCAATTTTTTAATTACATTTATTGGTGTTTTTATTACAAGTATTTGATTTACATTGTATTTTGTTGTCACAATAGGCACCGGAAAGACCAGAACCATTTCTGTGAACGCATTTCCAACTTCTACCGATACGGTTATTGCAGAGTCCGCTTCTACACTGGTTATTTTTCCAACATTTTTCACCTGTCCAAAGCTTTAAACCCCATCCCTGTCCCCTTAAAAAATCGGTAAGGAAAACCTTTTGACAAAGTTTCTTTGCAGTTTTGTGATCATCCAAAACTATATTTAGCTCACGGGAGTTATACCAGGATTGCTCATCAAAATTAGCAGAGCCCATTATTACTACCTGATTATCGGCCGAGAGAAATTTAGTGTGGTTGTGATTATAAAATTTTTCATTGAGGATCATCCGCCAAGACTGAACTCGTTCACCACTTTGTTTACCGCTTATATTTCCACCACGGGTAATAAACCAAACAAGATTAAACTGCCCTATCTTTTCAGCACCATGCTTTCTAACCAATTCTTCGCGCCATTCAAATAGTTTTTTTACTGCTTCTTCATTAGTTCCACCTTCTTGCAAAGGGCCATTATAATCTTGATAATTTTTGGAAAGGAGGAAGTTTATATCCACTCCCCGTGCCATGGCCTTTTTTAAGGATTTCATAAGATCAAAAGAGTTCAGGTTTGGAGAATTTATGTTTACATGGCTTTTAGCATTTTCAATTGCTGCTTTGAAAGCATTGTTTTGGGGGGAATTTGCTTGAGATAATCTTCTGGTTATTCCGTAAGAATCTCGTCCTACAATACCAATTTCAGTTAAGTTGCCCCAGCTAAATGCTTTAATTCCTACAACGGCGGGATACGATTTTGGTGTGTTGAAAGGTTTTTTATCCCACGGCGCATACTTATCAGCATCAACATTACCGGAATAATAATCAGCATAACCATGGTCTTTAGAACCTGTCTTATGCCAAAGATTATAAAATTCCGCTGCCATATTAAAACCAATATCTCCAGAAAATATAAATCCATGGTCAACCATTAGTTCTGCTTTTTTTGATGTATTCACCTCTGATGTCGAGTGATAACCAACCAAGTTTGCGCCGGTAATCATGCCATACTCTCTATCAATGGTTATAGATTTAGAGTGGGTTACCGCTCTCAATTCTTTGTGACGGTGGCCCTTTATTTCTAATCTTACATATCTAGGATCTAGTTTTCTTGGGAAGTCTAGGCGGTAGTCACCTTTTTCTCTACCATAACCAGAAGAGTCTGATTTTTTCTCTCTTCCTCCCTCCCTGGCAGCAACAGATAACTCAAAAAAATTCATAGATTTATGTGTGCCAATAATATCAAAAATAAGACGTACCACAACTGGTTTTTTTGCCTTCATCCTTTTTCTCTTAGTTTCTAAATTAGAAATGGCCCTAAAGAGTTTTTTTGTTGCTGGAGACTTGATTTGAAGAATAAAGGTTTGGATTAATACTTCATGTTCGGCCTGTTCAATCATTCTTGCCATTTGATTGAAAATTTCATTTCCACCTCTGAAAACTTGAGTAGAAATTCTACCTTTAGACCACATGTATGCTTTATTAACAGAATGAGTTTTCTCATTGGAGTTGTTAACAGCTTCTTTTACCTTGGTAAATAATGGAGATTCCTGGCCTCTCTTTTTTAATTTATAAATATCCTCGTCACACATCCAGCGATACTCGTCTATAGGGTCGATGGCCTTGTCCGATTGGGCAAAAATAGGCGTCACTACTAAGAGAGAGCTCAATAAAATAAGTAATTTCATAATAAAATGATCCTTCATAAGAGATGAATAAGTAATTGTACCATCTTTAAGTAAGCTGATGAAATAATTTAGCGAGGGTTCGATAAAAGTTGTTTAGTGAACTTCATAAAATTTATTTATGCCTCCTCAAGAGGCATAAAAGTTAAGCTGGGGTAGCTTCTGGTGGTTTCTGATCTTCTGGTGCGGCCTCTTCAACATTGGCCGGTTCTTCTTCTATTACCTGGCGTCTTTGACAGGAGATAATGATTTGATCCGATTCCGCCATAATCGTCAGGCCTTTTGTAACGGGAACATCGGCCACGGAAAAATAGCTTCCTGGTTCAAGATCTTCTACATTAATCTCTATATTTTTTGGCATATTCTTGGGTATACCTTTAATTTCAATAGTTTTGAGAACTAGAGTTAAAGGCCCTTTTGCTTCACCAGTAATTTTAATAGGTATTGAAACGGTGGTCTCTTGTCCTTTCGTTAGTTTTTGAAAAGAGAGGTGTTCGATATGGTCAGTTCCAGGTTTTTTGGCCATCTCCCTTAAGGTAACGAGGATATCTTTTTTACCATCAATACTAATATTAAAGATATTGGGTCTTCTTCTATAAAATTTACTCCAAGTTCCTTCTGTAATTTGGAAGGGAATTGAATCAATTCCTTTGCCATAAATAACTCCGGGAAGTCGATTGTCTCGTCTAAGTTGTGAGGGTTTAATTTCATTTTTTGGGGGTCTAGATTGGATTTCTAATTTTGGATATTCAGTCATTTCACCTTCCTTGGATAAAATTGATTCTTATTAAAAAAGAATCCTCTTTTAGCGCCCTAAAAGTCAAGTAACTAAGTTTGTCAGTTAAGGAAGGTGCTCTAAAACCGGGTGAATCTTTTGGACATCTTCACCCCGACATTCACTCATACTACAGTATTTCGGTCGGTAACATTTCTTAGTAGAATCGTAGACATAATCTCTTTCACCGCGAACCAAGATTCCCTCAACTAGTCCAGTATCAGTGTTAAAAACTGCCGAGCCTGAATTGCCGCCAAAGGCGTCAAGATTGGTTACTAAAAATTGGGGATGAGAGCTGTCGCGAACAAAGGCGCCATCAGAAACTTTGGTAGGCATGCCCGTGGGGTTTCCTATTACAAAGATGGGTTCTCCCTTGGATGTTTTATCATCTTGTCTTAGCTCTAAAGGATTTCTCCAAGGGACTTCACGGTCAAGTTCAATAATGGCAAAGTCTTGTTTAGTTCTGGAGTCTTTCGTTTTATATATAATTTTATTACATTTATAGATGTCACTTTTGGAGATCTTGATGGGTTTGCCATCGCGTTCATGATAGTAATTGAAGGCCCAATAAAAATTAGAGCAAAAATTAGAAACCTCCGCACAATGCCCTGCTGTTACTAAAGTAGTAGGCCCGACTAAAAAACCTGAACAAGTAGCGGCGGTGATATGATTTTTAAATTTTTCTTCTGGGCAGAGGTTTAGTTTGTCTTTAAGGAGTTGCCCGGTAATTATGTAGTACCCCTTTTTTTCGATAAGCTTATTTTTGTTAATCATGGCGGCAGTGGATTCGGCCAGGTACTTATGGTTCCAATCCTTAGAGTTCAGGACATCTTTTCTATTATCTTCGCCATAAATGACCTTAGTTCTGTCATTTCCGAAAGCCAGACCAGAAAATATTAAAAAAAACAGGGCAATTTTATTCACCATTATCTCCTATTAAAAAATTATTATACCATTTTGATGTTATATTTCTTTGGCCGGAAAAATTCGCCATAAGGAATGTGAAACATTTAAGAAGACCTATCTTAAATATGTTATAAATTTGCCATGAGTGTTCAAAAAATACTTTTTATTGTCATTTTAGTATTGGTGGGAAGTTTTATTTATTTGGGCATAGGCCTAGATAGCGTTTATAAATCTGGACTAATTTCTTATAAGGCCGAAATTATCGATCATGGCTGTGTTAGCTGTCATGAAAGTAAGTTAAATACTACTCACTCATCCCAGCACCGGCCTTTTAACCATATTGATCAAACGGGATGTATTTCCTGTCATTTAGGTAATGCTACAGAAAAGCATGATAAAAAAATGGCCCATTTAGGAATGATAAAAATACCCGGTAATTTGTCCAATATTTATAAAACTTGTGGAAAATGCCATGAGAAAACAACAATTCATGTCATGAATTCATTAATGGCCAATGGTTTTGGCATGGTATCAGTTAATCGTTACGTATTTGGCGAATCTAAATCACTAAATGGGTTGCATTCCTTAAAAAACATTAAGAACTCCAATGCTGATCTTCATTTAAAGCAGCTATGTAAACAATGTCACCTGGGAACTGAAAAAACAGAATTCGGTCACTCCTCCCAGGGAATTCGTGGAGGAGGTTGCCTTGCCTGTCATATGGATGAAAGCTCCTTTGTAGGTAGTGGGCATATGGGGCTAACAGTACAAGTTAAAAACCATAATTGTTTTAGCTGTCATTCTAGATCATCTCGAATTAGTACTAGTTTTGAAGGCTGGCATGAATCTAAAGTAGATAAAAAGTCTAGTTTAGTAATAGAGGATCAAAAGCAAAAACGGGGTCAATTTCGTTTTTTAAAAGATGGCCGGTTATTTGAAAAAAAGACCGCTGATATCCACCATCAAAAAGGTTTTCAATGTATAGATTGCCATACAGCTGGTGGGATTATGGGAGATGGCCAAAAATATGCCCATCAAGAAGAACAGGTTGAAATTAGCTGTATTGATTGTCATTTTGAAAAGTTGCCTGAAACTCTGGGTTATAAAGACTTGGATTCTCAGGCAAAAAATCTTTTAGGCCTAAGAGCGGATAGAGCAAAAATAAAAAGGAAATACGTTGTATCTTCAAAAAAGCAAAAGGCCCTCATCAATGTTTTTAAAGAAAAAGGACAATTCTTTTTTCAAAAAAAGATAACTGGTGAAAAAATAAAATTACATATATTAAAAAGCTCATGTCAGAGAAATGACTCTAATCATAAGAATTTAAATTGTACTTCTTGTCATTCTGCTTGGGCACCTCAATGTATTAGCTGCCATACTCAAAAAGATCAGCAGGGGTTATGGAATGAATATTCAGGGGATTTTTTAAGTGATGCCCCGACTTTGGGGGTACGGCTGAATAAAGGTGTAAAAAACATCATTACTTTTACTCCAGGGATGGTGATGACTTTATCACAGAAGAAAAAAGATCTTAAAAAGTTAAATTTAAACAAAATTGATCAAGAAAGCTCATTTCACAGACTATTTGCTCCTATAGTGGCCCATACTATTGTTAAAGAGGGGAGGTCCTGTATCTCTTGTCATCAAAATCCAAATGCTCTGGGGTATGGCAGGGGAATTATCAACTTTAATGAGGCCGATCCATCAAAATGGAAATTTTTACCATTATACTTTGAATTACAAGATGGCCTGCCTGCCGATGCGTGGATTCCCTTTATGGGTAGAAGAGATTCCCCCGCTAATACCAGAGAGAATACCCGACCATTTACTCCAAAAGAACAAAGAAAAATTCTGACTGTTGGCCGTTGTTTAAGCTGCCATGATGCCTATAAGGATCAATGGATATACGAGTCTTTTGGCCAGTCATTAAAGAAAATGAAAACTAAGTGCCAATAAAAAATCACTTAACAAAGTTTTATTTGTGTAAAAAAAATGAGTTAATACTATATGAAGTTAGCATTATGGAATAGCGTTTGGAGATATATGTATGAGTAAAATGAATCGTCGCGATTTTATTGTTATTTCCTCTGCGGCCGTAGGAGCAGCGGGAACAGCACTAGGCAGTGCTAACCAAGAAGCATCAAAAGTGGTTATAAAGAAACTAGCTAAAACTAGTCCTTTTTATGTAAATCATGATGGCAAAAAAACGGCAACTTTTTGTGAAATGTGTTTTTGGAAATGTGCAGCTTGGGTTGAAAAAGACGAGGAAGGAAAACCATGGAAAGTGACAGGTAATGAAATAGATCATCATTGTTACGGTAGGCTTTGTACACGTGGCTCGGGCGGTCTTGGTTCATATTTGGATGAAGATAGACTTAAAAGGCCTATGATTCGTGTGGGTAAAAGAGGTGAACAAAAATTTAAAGAAGTTTCTTGGGATGAAGCTTTTTCTCATATCGCTAAAAAATTAGATAAAATAAAAAAAGAGCATGGGCCGGAAAAGGTGGCCTTGTTTAATCATGGAACTGGTGGTGTTTTTTTTAAAACTCTTCTTAAGGGCTATGGAACTCAGATGATGACCCATCCTTCTTATGCTCAATGTAGAGGGCCAAGGGACGAGGCCTTTAAACTTACATTTGGAGAGTCAGTAGGTTCTCCCGAAAGAACAGATCTCGCCCATAGTAAATGTATAGTGCTTATGGGTGCTCATATAGGTGAAAATCTTCACAATTCTCAAGTACAAGATTTCGGTAAGGCCATTGATAATAGAGCTACAATAATAACCGTAGATCCTAGGTTTTCTGTGGCCGCTTCAAAATCAAAGTACTGGTTACCTTTAAGACCTGGTACCGATATGGCCTTGGTGCTCGCTTGGATTAATGTTTTGATTGAAGAAAATATATATTGTAAAAGTTTTGTAAAAGATTATTGTATTGGTTTTGATGAACTTACAAAACACGTAAAGGATAAAACGCCAGAATGGGCATATCCCATCACAAATATTAAACCCGAAATAATTCGTGCGACTGCTAGAGAAATGGCCAAAAATGCACCGGCCTCACTAGTTCATCCATCTCGTCATGTTGCTTGGTACGGGGATGATACCCAGCGATTGCGCTCAATTGCCATTTTAAATGCATTGCTTGGCAATTGGGGTGAAAAAGGTGGGTTTTATATGTCATCAAAATTACAAGTGGGGAAGTATCCTCATCCGCCCTATCCAAAACCAAAATACACTTGGTTTGATTTAATTGGAGATAAGTTTCCATTTGCTTCAACACCACCCTCTTCTAGTATTAGAGATTTAACTATTGAGGGTCATTTTAAATCTTGGTTTGTTTGTGCAACAAATTTAATGCAATCCCTTCCAGATCCAAGACAAACAATTAAAGCGATTGAACAATTAGATCTTCTAGTTGTTATTGATACTATGCCTGCAGAGATTACCGGATGGGCCGATGTTATTTTGCCCGAATGTACCTATCTCGAGCGCTATGATGAATTAAGAGTAACTGCAGGAAAAAAAACACAGGTGGCACTAAGGTCTCCAGCATTTGAGGCCAAGTGGGACACTAAACCCGCATGGTGGATAGCAAAAAATTTGGCCAATAAAATGGGGCTTGAGAAATTTTTTCCATGGACAGATATTAAAGAATACTTAAATTATCGTTTAAAAACGATTGGAAGCTCAATAGAAGAAATGGAGAAGATAGGGGTAAAGGAAGTAGAAAATAAAAACCCTATTTATTTCCAGCCAGGCGAGAAAAAAATATTTAAAACTCCAAGTAAAAAGGTTGAGCTATTTTCAAAAAAACTTCAAGATTATGGTTTCGATCCTCTACCAAATTTTACGATGCCTGATCAGCCAGAAGAAGGGTATTATCGATTAATTTATGGACGTGCTCCTGCTCATACTTTTGGTAAAACAGTGAACAATCCTATTTTAAATGAGTTGATGCCAGAAAATGTTTTATGGATGAATCCGCAAGTGGCAAAAAATTGGGGTATCAAGAATAAACAAAGAATTAAACTTAAAAATCAAGATGGCATTTTGAGTGATAATGATATTGAAGTGATGGTCACTGAGAGAATCAGGAATGATGCTGTTTATTTGGTCCATGGATTTGGGCATAGAGCGAAAAAATTAAGCCGTGCCCATGGAGCTGGTATTGATGATCAGAAGTTATGTACCAATATTAAAGTAGATCCTGTGATGGGGGCCACTAGTTTTAGAACCAATTTTGTAACTTTTGAGTTGTTAAGTTAGGAGTTTTTAGAATGAAGATCCTGAAGAAGAGATATGCCATGGTTATCGACACTAGAAGTTGCATTGGTTGTGGTGATTGTGTTGTTGCTTGTAAAACTGAAAATAAAGTTCCAGAAGGTTTATGTCGTGATTGGGTGGTACAAGAAATTAGTGGTACTTTTCCCAACCTTGAAATGGAACATAGAAGTGAGCGGTGTAATCACTGTGAAAATCCTCCTTGTGTTTCAAGTTGCCCTACCGGGGCCAGTTATATTTTGGACATGACTAATATTACTCTCGTAGATGAGGACAAGTGTACGGGGTGTAAGGCCTGTGTCGCTTCATGTCCCTATGATGCTCGTTTTATAATGCCAGAGGGTTATATTAGTAAATGTACTTTCTGCCATCATCGGCTGGAAGAGGGGTTACTTCCGGCCTGTGTTTCAACATGTCCAACTATTTGTATGTATTTTGGAAATTTAAATAATCCTTTTAGTAAGGTTTCAAGATTATTGAGAGCTAGAAAATGGAAAGTTCTCAAACCTGAAGCTGGCACTAAACCCATGGTTTATTACCTAGTATAATCAGAGGATAAAAAAATGAATGCAAATGAAATAGTCATTACTACAAATAAATTAAACCAACATATAGATCCTCAATTGCATATTTGGGGATGGGAGGTTCCTGTTTATTTATTTTTTGGGGGCCTCGCTGCTGGGATTTTAATTATTACTGCTTTGGCCATTATTTATGATAAGGAAAAAGAGTTGCCATACTCCTATAATAAATTGGCACTTTTTGCACCTATAGGATTAACCTTAGGTATGATCGCTTTGTTCTTCGATCTAGAATATAAATTGCATGTTTTTAGGTTTTATACAACTTTTCAGGTAACAAGCCCAATGTCTTGGGGGTCTTGGATTTTACAACTTTTTTATCCTGCCAGTATCTTAGTTATTCTAGGAACAATTAAAAAAGGTTGGCCGTGGATATATGAAAAGATAAAAAACATTCCGATGATGGAAAAGATTATTTTATTTAGTGAAAGGAATTTAAAAACTATCGCTTATATTAGTATCCCGATAGGAGTTTCTTTGGGGATTTATACAGGGATTTTATTATCAGCATACGTGGCAAGACCTTTTTGGAATTCATCCATCTTAGGGCCAATCTTTTTGGTTTCGGGATTATCAACAGCATTGGCCTTGGTTCTTATATTAACTAAAGATAAGCATGAACAACATTTTATATCAAAGGTAGACCTTGGTGTTATTATCACCGAGATTACCCTGATCGCCCTGTTCATTATTGGGATGCAAACAGGATCGGCCATTAAAATTGAATCGATAGGTATGATCTTAGGTGGAGCTTTTACAACTAAATTTTGGATATTTTTTGTTGGGATAGGACTTTTTACACCGATGGTTTTAGAAATTTTAGAATTAAAAGGAAAAGCTGTTCCAAAAATGTTGCCAGCAAGTTTAGTCCTTTTTGGTGGGCTTATTTTTAGATTTATTATGGTATCAGCGGGACAAGTTTCAACGTGGGTTAATTACTAAAGAGAGAAGAGAGATGAAATTATTTACAAAATCAAATTATATGAATCCTTATATTGCTGGAGTCGGACTGGGCCTGGTTTTGCTGGCGGCCTTCTATGTCTCTGGTAATGGACTAGGAGCATCTGGGGCCATGATGAGGACCGTTGTTATAGTGGAAAAAGTGATTTCACAGGCCCATGTTGATAGCAACATCTACTTAAGTAAGTATGGCGGCGGAGATAAAAATCCATGGGACGCATGGCTTGTTTTTCAAGTGATTGGTGTTTTAGTTGGTGGGATTATTTCGGGGATTTTTGGCGGTCGAATGAAGGTTGAAATCAATCATGGGCCTAAGATCACTAAAAAGAGAAGACTAGTTTTTGCATTTTTAGGGGGAGGCCTTTTTGGCGCTGGAGCTCGTATCGCTAGGGGGTGTACTTCCGGTATTGTCCTTTCAGGGGGAGCGACTTTGGCCTTGGGAAGCTGGGTGACCATGGTGTGTCTTTTTATCCCTGCCTTTGGACTGGCCTATTTTTTCAGAAAGAATTGGATATAAAAGGAGTTATAGATGGCACCACTAGTACATAATTTAGGACATTCATCACATACAGATGCATTCCTTGCTTTTTTGATAGGAATTGGTTTTGGATTTTTTCTTGAACAAGGTGGTTTTGGTAATGCTGTAAAATTAGCAAAGACATTTTATTTTAAAGATATGACGGTTTTAAAGGTTATGTTTACCGCCATAATAGTGGCCATGACAGGTCTTATTTTTATGGATCAATTTCAT
This sequence comes from Campylobacterota bacterium, assembly GCA_003650125.1. Taxonomy (GTDB): domain Bacteria; phylum Bdellovibrionota; class Bacteriovoracia; order Bacteriovoracales; family Bacteriovoracaceae; genus SMWT01. The sequence continues at coordinate 11,145 of QNFX01000012.1, read as the reverse complement.
ATGATTGATTTAAGTTTGATTTGGATCAATCCAACTTACCTTTGGCCAGGAATTGTAGGTGGTCTAATTATGGGAGTTGGTTTTATTGTCGGAGGCTATTGCCCCGGAACAGGCATAGTGGGACTTGTTACTTTAAAGGTCGATGCTTTGTTTAATATTTTAGGTGCCTTAGTGGGGATGGCCATTACGGCAGAAATTATCCCTTTTATTTATGAATGGTGGACAGGTTCTTTAATAGGGAAAAGGATAACGATTCCAGAATATTTTGATATTTCCCCCGGAATCGTTGGGTTTTTGATTATTTTGATTGCGCTTGGACTATTTGTTTTCTCTGAAGTTATGGAGAAGCGTAGTGGGCATAAGGAGTAGGTATGAATTATAAAGTAGTAGGACTAGTCGTATTTGCTCTGATAGGAATTTTAATGGCCACTTTTAAGACTAAAGTACCTATTAGTATGGACACTTTAAAAGTGGATGAAAGTATTAAACTTGATACTATTTCTGCTAATGCGTTATCCGAGATGATTATTGAAAATAATCTTGGATATACTTTAATTGATCTTCGAGATGATGCCAGTTCTGCAAAGTTGCAAGTGCAAGGAAGTATTCCGATGTCATATAAGAATATTGTATTAAAAGAAAATTATGGAAATCTTTTAGCTGATAAACATATTATTGTGATAGCGAACTCTCATTCCAAAATGCTTAAGGCCACTTATTTTTTTAAAACAAAAGGATTAAGCGCCCTTTACGTTGAAGGTGGTTTTAAAGCTTGGCAAACACAAGTCCTTAATCCCAAAGCTCCTAATGAATATGCAACTGATCAGGAATTTTTAAGATATAAATATCTAATTGGAATCTCTAATTATCTTCAAGGAAAAGGTCAAGGCGGAGGAACCGTTAAGCTTAAGCGCAAAAGAAGAGTTTTAAAGAGAGTTAATAAAGTGGAAGCTGATGGTGGTTGTTAGCAACTTCCAGTGGTTGTTGCAGGTAAGGAGTTCGTATAGTGGTCGTTTCGGTAGAGGGAAATTGTGAGTGCGAAAAGACTTCTCATAATCCTAAATTCATTGTTTTAACCGGAGGCCCAGGGGCGGGAAAGACCGCGGTTCTTGAAATGGTTAAAAAGTATTTTTGCTCTCATGTCAAAGTTCTTCCTGAAGCTGCCAGTATTCTTTTTGGAGGTGGCTTTTTAAGAGAAGATACCTTGGTTGCCAAAAAGTCGGCTCAAAAGTTGATTTATCAAATTCAAAAAGAATTAGAATTAATTGTTGCTGATGAAAAGTGCGCAGGATTGATTCTTTGTGATCGGGGATCTATTGATGGCCTGGCCTACTGGCCAGATAAAGAAGAACTCTTCTGGGAAACGGTAGGAAGTGATTTACGGACCGAAATGGCAGTTTATGAAAAGGTTATTCATCTGAGAACTCCTGATTTATCTCAAGGATATAATAAACAAAATCCCATAAGACTTGAAAGCAATCTTGAGGCCAAAAAAATTGATGAGAGATTATTAGAAATTTGGTCCGGACATCCCAACCGGATAATAATAGAGAGCACAGATAATTTCATGGAAAAGTTATCTCAGGCATTCCAGGAAATTAAAAAAGAAGTTCCCACTTGTTGTTTAGGAAAGGAGTAGTTATGCCTAATTTAGATCGTTACAAGGCCCCTTATGTAAAAGATATTATGATTACTAAGGTTGTGGCCTTTCACCCGGACCACGATGTCGTTGATGTCTTAAAGGCCTTTAATGAATATCGAATTACCGCAGCTCCGGTAGTTGATAAGGAAAATAATCTAATAGGGTTTATCTCCGAAAAAGATTGCATGGAAAATTTAGTTAGTTTCATTTTTTATGAAGGACTTGGTGTTGGTAGTGTGGAAACTATTATGCATCAAGATGTGCACTCAATAAATAAAGATAAGGATATTTTTGAACTTGAAAAGCTTTTGCAAGAAAAAGATCTCAGACATATGCCTGTTACAGATGAAGAGAATCATTTGGTAGGAATGGTTAGTAGACGTGATGTTTTGCTTGCTCTGGAGAGAATTCTTCATACAATGGTTGAATATAAAGAAAAGATTAAATCTCCAGTTGAGCTGACTCCGATGGAAAAAATAAAAATGAAGATTAAAAATGAAGATTAAATTTTTAGGTGCTACAGGGACTGTCACAGGATCTAAGTATCTTCTAACTCATAATAGAAAAAAAATACTAGTTGATTGCGGACTCTTTCAGGGTTTAAAAAAGTTAAGACTGAGAAATTGGGGGGAGTTCCCTGTAAATATAGGCGAAATTAGCGCTATTATTTTAACTCATGCGCATATTGATCACTCAGGGTACGTACCCAGACTTTATAGAGAGGGTTTTAGAGGAAAAATATATACTACTCCTGGAACCAGAGAGCTTTGTAAAATTTTACTTCCAGATAGTGGCTTTTTAATGGAAGAAGAGGCCATGTACGCTAATAAAAAGGGATTTTCTAAACACAAACCTGCCCTTCCACTTTTTACTATTGAAGATGCCAGGGATTCTCTATCCCACTTTCGTTCAGTGCCCTTTAATAAAAAATTTGAATTAGGTGATGGACTTAGTTTTGAATTTAAAAATGCGGGACATATTTTAGGGTCTGCTCATCTAATAATAACTGATGGGAATAAATCCATAACTTTTTCTGGAGATATTGGAAGATCTAATGATCCTCTTTTGCTTCCTCCCGAACCGCCTAGTGAGACTGACTATTTGGTAATAGAGTCAACTTATGGAAATCGTATACATTCAGATTTAGATCCAGCAGAAGAGTTATTAAGGGTAGTTGAAAGGACCATCAAAAGAGGTGGGACTGTATTAATTCCAGCATTTGCAGTGGGAAGATCACAGGCAATTCTTTATTATCTATCCAAGTTAAAACAGCAAAATAAATTGCCCGATGTTCCCATTTTTTTAAATAGTCCTATGGCCCAGGATGTGACTGATCTTTATTGTCATTACGGTTCCAATCAAAAACTAAGTAGTGAGGAGCTACAAACAGTTTGTTATCTTGCAGACTATGTTACTTCCGCTGATGATTCAAAAAAACTAAACTATGATGTGAGTCCTAAGATTATTATCTCGGCCAGTGGAATGATTACTGGGGGAAGAGTGGTTCATCATCTGAAGGCCTTTGGACCAGATGAAAAGAGTACGATTTTATTTACTGGTTATCAGGCAACGGGAACGAGAGGACAGGCCATTCTTAGTGGTAAAAAAAGTATTAAAATTCATGGTGAGTATATTGAGATCAATGCAGAAGTCGCTTATTTAGATAGTCTTTCTGCCCATGCTGATCAAAAAGAGTTATTGGAGTGGGCGAAAAAATTTAAAACACCTCCTCAAAAAACTTTTATTACCCACGGAGAAGAGCAATCCAGTGAGGTCTTAAAAGAACTGTTAATAAGTGAATTAGATCTTGACTGCGTTAAGCCACAATACCTTGATGAGTTTGAGCTCTGATTAGAATCATAAAATTAAAATTCGACATATGTAGATTCAAGCGTCAAAATTACTTTATAAATTTATTTTGGGGTGTTTCAGTGAAGATCAATTTATTTGTTGTGCTTTTTATTTTTTTTCCACTCTTAGTTCAGGCAAAAACAACGCCAAATTCTTTTTCGAGGGAAACAAAGAAGTGTGTGACATGTCATAAAAAGACTAGTCCATCTATTTATCAGATGTGGGGGAATTCTAAGCATTACCGGGCAAAAGTAGGTTGTTATGAATGTCATAAGGCCGAGGCAACAGATAAAGATATGTTTCTTCACCACGGGAAAAGAATTGCGGTTATTACTTCTCCTAAGGACTGTGCTAAGTGTCACAGCCAGGAAGTTAAGGAATTTTCAGAATCCCACCACGCTATGGCAGCAAATATTATCGGTTCTTTAGATAATGTTCTTGCTGAAGTTGTTGAAGGAAATAGAGCTTTCGTTACCCCAGCTTTCCCACACGGAAATAGCGCTGCAGCGGTTATGGGTTGTTGGCAGTGTCATGGTTCTGAAGTGAAGGTGTTAAAAGATGGAAAACTTGATCCTGCTACTTGGCCCAATACCGGGATTGGTCGGATAAATCCTGATGGATCAAAAGGTTCTTGTACTGCCTGTCATGCTCGTCATGAGTTTTCTGTAAAACAAGCACGAACTCCAGAGACTTGTGGACGATGCCATATGGGACCGGATCATCCGCAAATGGAAATCTATAATGAATCAAAACATGGTATCGCCTATAATGCTAACAAAGAAAAAATGAACTTAGGTAGTTCCAAATGGATTCCAGGAGAAGACTATAGTGCTGCTCCAACCTGTGCTACTTGCCATATGTCTGGAACTAAAGACCTTCCTGTTACCCATGATATTGGACTTAGGATTTCTTGGAACAACCGTCCACCAGTTTCTGTTAGACCTGAAATTTCTGATGCGAAGATGGGACTTCCCGGTGGAAATATAAAGTGGCCTGTGCGAAGAAAAATGATGAAGAGTGTTTGTTTAAGCTGTCATAATACAAACTATGTAGAAAATTTTTACGTACAATATGATGGCCTGATTGAACTCTACAATGAGAAGTTCGCAAAACCTGGACTTAGGCTCTATAAATTGGCAGTTCCACTTAAAAAGAGGAAGGCCAAATTTGCTGATAAACTAGATTTTATCTGGTTTGAAATTTGGCACCATGAAGGGCGAAGAATGAGACATGGGGCCTCTATGCAAGGGCCTGACTTTACCCATTGGCATGGATCTTATGAGGTGGCCAAACACTTTTATTCCAGTTTCATTCCTTATTTAGAAAAAATGGTTGAGCAAAACATTAAATCCAAAGACGCTAAAAAGGCCAAGGCGGCCAAGGCCTTGAAAACTGAAATTGATAAGGTTTTAAATCATAAAAATCATCGTTGGTTCATAGGAAAGCAGGATAAAAAAGAAGCGGCCAAACGTAAAAAGGCAGCTGAAGATTTTAAGAAAAGGTATAAATGATAGACCACGGAATTGCTGACCGAGATATAGTTATCGAAGATATCACCCTGGCAGTTAAAGAAATGCCAGAGGGAAAAACCTTTTTGAAATACGAAAAGGATACGGGATTAAAACCAACCTTTGCAAAAAAAATAGATGCTATTTATTTGATCATGCACTGGCCCTATGTGCAGGGACATGGAGAGGGAAATGATTTTGAGGTCTCGAAATCAGGAATAACTCTATATGCAGCGATAATGGAGCATGGAAAAAAACATGTGGCCGAACTTTTCTTTGCCAATGAAGACACTGGTGAGATGTTAGGAACCCATAAAGTCTTTTCCATAAATTTCCCTAAAAGAACTTATAACGATGCTTACGATGACTGGCTGATGGAAGATTTGGCCATTAAGACCCTTGGTGTGAAAAGGGAGAAAACTTTAGGACACAATCTGTTTTCATGAAGTACTTACTACTTTTTTTAATCATTCCAAGTTTGTATGCCCAAGTAGAGATTGAGCAGCGTTTGGATATTATAAAAGGTTTTCCCTGTATGAAATGTCATGGCAGCTTTGTTAATAAGAAGTCGCATTTCCCACTAAATACCCCTCATGAAAATATTAAACTTAATCATTATAAAGAAATTAATAATTGTTATTTTTGTCATGATAGAGATAATAGAAATCAGTTAAAGCTAATCAATGGAAAAAAGATTGCTTTTAATCAAGGATATAAAGTCTGTATTCAGTGCCATGGAGAAAAAAATCGAGATTGGAAGCTAGGAATACATGGAAAACAAGTAGGAAGTTGGAGCGGAAAAAAGTATCGTTACTCCTGTATTAGTTGTCATGAACCACATAAACCACAATTTTCTAAATGGATAGCAGACCCACTGCCTAAATACCCATGGATAGATTCTGCCAGGAAGGGAGGACACTAAATGGAAGCCGGAAAGCGCATGGAGAAGGTACTAGAAAAGTCCCTGAACCAAAAAGTAAAAAGGAGATCCTTTTTAAAAGTATTTGCTGCCGCGGCCGCAACTAGCGTCGTGCCAGTTAAAGAGGCCACAGCTTTTTCATTTTCAAAATATTTTCAAAAGCATTATAAGGAAATGACCGAGGCAGATAAGAAAAAAGTCTTTGCTCGAATAACTAAAGAGGCCAAGGAAAAATACAATACAAGTATCAATATAAGCGATCCTCAAGCAATTCCCGGAGTAAAATACGCTTATTGCTTAAATCTTAAGGCCTGTAACGGAAGCCGTATGTGTGTCACCGCTTGTGCAGAAGAAAATAATATTGATCCAGATATTGGAAGTTATATAAAAGTTTTAGAGATGCCAATCGGAACCAGTAATACGGAACGTGGTGATCTTTTTTATGATGAGCATAATCTTCCAAAAGATGGGAAATACTATCTTCCTACACAGTGCAACCAATGTGACAACGCTCCTTGTACAAAAGTCTGTCCCGTTGAGGCCACATGGAAAGAAAAAGATGGATTGGTAGTTATCGATTACGATTGGTGTATCGGCTGTAGATATTGTCAGGCGGCCTGTCCCTATGAGGCAAGACATTTTAATTTTAAAGAACCAAAGATTGATAAATCCAAATTAAATACCCAGCAATCTTATTTAAGTAATAGAGTAAGGTCTAAAGGAGTTATGGAAAAATGTACTTTTTGTCTGCATCGAAGCAGGGAAGGGCAATATCCAGCATGTCTTGAGGCCTGTCCTACAGGTGCTAGGAAATTTGGTAATATTTTGGACCCTAAAAGTGAAGTGGCACAAATTTTTAAACATAAAAGGGTGTTTGTATTAAAAGAAGAATTAAATACCATGCCCCAATTTTTTTACTATTTTGATTAAGCTATGAAAATATATCTGAATTTTTGGAAAGAGATGATTGTCGAGGCACTTACTGGAAGTAAGGTCTATTTTCTCTGGCTTGGTTTTTTAACTATTTTATTTCTGCTAGGAGTTTTTGCTTACTATCAGCAATTAAAATTTGGACTAGAGGTTACCAATCTTTCCCAAATAGTTAGTTGGGGTGCCTACATAGCCAATTTTACTTTTTTAGTCGGAGTGGCCGCGGCCGCAGTTTTAATGGTTGTACCGGCCTATGTTTTTAAAATCCCTGAAGTTAAAGAGATTGTTATCATTGCTGAGATCATGGCCTTTGTGGCCTTAATTCTCTGCTTGATGTTTATCGTAGTAGATCTTGGGGACCCACTAAAATCCTGGCATTTAATACCTTATATTGGAAAATTAAATTTCCCTCAATCTGTCCTTGCGTGGGATGTAATCATTTTAAATGGCTATCTTCTTTTAAATGCCCATGTCCCCGGCTATGTGCTCTATCAGATGTATCTAGGGAATGAACCTAAAAAGAAATACTACTACCCCTTTGTGTTTCTATCTATCTTTTGGGCGATAAGTATCCATACTGTAACTGCTTTTTTATATTCCGGGCTTGGTGGAAAACCTTTTTGGAACTCCGCAATACTAGCTCCTAGATTCTTGATCTCTGCTTTTTCTGCAGGACCTGCACTTCTAATTTTGGTTTTTTACACCATAAATAAAGTTAGATATCACTTTAAAGTTAAAGTGAAGGTCTTTAAGATTTTAAAAAGTATCGCGGCCATAGCTTTTCCCATAAATCTATTTTTAGTTTTTTGTGAAGTATTTAAGGAGTTTTATACCGATTCCGCCCACGTGGCCTCAGCACGATATCTCTTTACCGGCCTTCATGGACACAATATCTTGGTACCTTATATTTGGTTTGCTATTATCGCTCAAATTTTTGTTATTACTGTGTTTTGGGTGCCAAAACTAAGGGATAATTCTAAATTTCTACTTCCTGCCTGTGTAGTTGGTTTTATTGGGATTTGGATTGAAAAAGGGATGGGGCTTATTATACCAGGTTTCTTACCCTCCCCTCATGGGATCATTGTAGATTATACGCCTTCAATTACGGAAATTTTTGTATGTCTGGGGATTTGGTCCTTCGGTGCACTTCTTTTTACCATGATGGCCAAAGTGGCGATTGAAATTCTAAACGGTAAATTAAGAGTCAAATAGTCCTTTTATGAATTATTCTCGAGAACGGTCCCATTTTTGGGTTAATAATAAAATTAATGAGTACCTTTACCCAAGATTTATAATATTTGAGTGAATCATAATACTCTGGGGCCAATTTTCTAAGTATCGGAAGTTTCTCCCAAGAGATATTCGCAAAGTCGTGATGCTCATTGTGATACCCCATGTTAAAAGCAAGTTTATTTAAAGGCCCATAATAAGAATAAGTCTCTTGATCGTCTTTAGTTACGTAGTGCTCTTGAATCCATCTTCCCCCACAGGGATGCAGACCAAGCCCAAAAAATGTAGAAAGAAATAAATAGATCAAGGCCTTAGGCCCTATACAATAAAAAACTAAAATATTTGAGGTGATAATGACCAAAGCATTTAGTAAAATCCAAGGACCAAAAAAAGTCTTATTAAGTTTTAAAGGTCTAAGTGCCTGGGAAATACTGAAAAAACTTACCCATAGTATCTTCTTTAACCAATTAGTACCGATTAGTTTTCCTTCTAGCTGACTGACAACATCTGGATCATCTGGGTCCTCATTCATGTGTTTATGGTGTAGAAGATGATATTCTCTAAAGGAAAGAGCGCTGGGAGCGGTCAGAGGCAAATCACAGATTATACCCATAATTTTATTCAAGAAAGCTGATTTGAATACTAGGTTATGTGTGCACTCATGAATAAGCACATATAGAGCGTGATTTAAAAAGGCACCAATTAGATAAGAACATAATATTATATAAGGCCAGCTTAAATCTTTAAATAAAAAGCTTAATAGGTACTGTGTCAAAACAATTCCAACTATAAAAAAGGCAGTATTAGGATTGTGACCAAAAAGCTTTTTGACACTCAGATATTTTTTAGTGATTTCACGGTTGCGTTTAATATGACAATTAGGGGTATCAGTATATATAAATTTATTTTCCATTTTTTTTCCTAACATGAAAGACAAGGGAGAAATTTCATCCTATAAATGTATAGAAATCAAGTTATTAAATTTTTGCAATGCTTAAAGGATTAAAAATTGTTAAAAATAAAAAACTTAGTGCCACAAAAAATCAGGGAAGAAATTATTCTTCTCATTCATAATTATTTTCTAGTTAAATTAACATATAGGTGAAAAATGAAAACTTTAATTCTTAGTCTTTTTTTAACATTTAATCTTTTTGCGAAGGCGACTCCGGTCTTAACAGTAGGATCAAAACTTGAAACTGAAAATAAAATTTTGGCAGAGATTATCGCTCAGGCCCTCGAAACCACGGGTGAGGTCCAAATAGAGCGAAAATTTAGTTTAGGAAGTAGTGGTGTAATTTATAATACTCTTAAAAAGGGCGACATTGATATTTATCCGGAATACTCAAAAAGAATTGGAGAAGTCGTTATCTCTTCTCAATGGCAAAGACATTTATATCAAATTAATAAGGCCTTGGCCGGAGAAGGTATCCTTATGGCAGGATTACTAGGTTTTAATAATTCTTATTCACTTGTGGTCAAAAAAGATAATGTAAAATTTAAGAATATTGAAAATATAAGTGATTTAAAAGGTTTTACTAGTTATCAACGGGCCTTTAGTTATGATTTTTTAAGAGCGCAGGATGGCTTTTCCTCGGTATTTAAAGCGTATGGAATTGATACCGGTATAAAACATCGATCTTTCAAGATGAAAAAAGATCGATTGATTGGAGCATTAAATTCTGGAGAGGTAGATTTGATTCAAGTCGGATCAACAAGTCCTGATATTGTAAGACATAATCTTAAAGTTATAAAAGATGATAAAAAACATATGTCGCGAAATTTTGGCATAATTTTGGTAAAAGGGAGTTTTGCTAAAAGGTTTCCCGCCTCATGGAAATTATTAAATGATGTCATCTTAAAAAAAATAACCAATGACGATATGGCCAAAATGAATGCTCAAGTGGAATTAGAAGGAAAAACTTATTCTACTGTAGCTATGAGTTTTTTGAAAAAGGCAGGACTTGATACTCGCTTTTCCTTATGGAAGCAAATCTCTCCAAAATTTTTTACTCACTTGCAACTAGTGATAATTCCTCTTCTTTTTTCGACCCTTTTTGGTCTCTTCCTAGTGGTAATGGCCACAAAAAATAAGGTCTTTGAAAAATTGGTTTCTTCTATTAACCGTTTTTATAAACCAATTCCTTTTTTAATTATTCTGTGTGTTTTAATTCCCTTCCTAGGCACTGGGAAAGTGCCAGTATATATGGCCTTATTTATATTTGGAATCTTTCCCATTGTTAAATGGTCAAAATCTACTAATGAAGAAGATGCCAATCTATCTTGGTGGGGGACGCCAATGGCCAGTCATAATATATGGGCCGGAATAAAAAATACTGCATTTATTAATGTTGGTATTGCAACACTAGCGGCCTATATCGGAGCTGGTGGACTGGGTGATTTAATTATCTCAGGCCTTTCTGGGAAAGATAAGAATTTGATCTTGATGGGAGTTATACCGGCAATAATTTTGGCAGCGTTTATTCATCTTATTGTTGAACTTTCGGACAAATATACGACACCAAAAAGTTTAAGAAGATAGGTGGAATTTGTTTTTGAAACAGTGATTGCCGGAAACCATTTAGATGTTTTTGGCCACGTTAATAATGCCAACTATCTTGAACTCTACGAAGAGGCGAGATGGGATTTTATTGAAAAAAATGGCTTTGGCCTTGAAAGGATAAAACGGGATAAAGTCGGCCCGGTTATTTTAGATATAAATATCACTTTTAAGGCCGAACTTTTAAATCGCGATAAGGTAAAAATAATATCTCACCCCGGTGAAATGAAAAATAAGTTAATCATGGCCCTGCACCAAAAAATTGTAAAAGAAGATGGAACTGTTGCCTCATTTTTAATGATGCATATAGGGTTTTTTGATTTAGAGAAAAGAAAACTTATTCCTCCAACTAAAGATTGGTTTAAGGCAATTGGGATTGCCTAACTCAGCATAAATTAAAATGGCCTAGAGACTCCAAAAGCGAATTCAAGCCCTACGGTAAAAGCATCTTGATAGGTATCTCGGCCCATTCGAAGACGAAGCTGGGTGGGGATTCGAGAAAACCTCT
>QNFX01000011.1 GCA_003650125.1 Campylobacterota bacterium | reverse complement strand
TTCATTCAGAGTTTTAGCTCTTAAAAATTTAGAACGAAGTAGATTTCCTTCAGGAAAATCATCAAAGAGATTACGACAAAATGATTTAAATCTTTTTAAGATCATTCCATCTTCTAATCGATACTCTTTCAAAAGAGCGTTGAAATAAATAGTTAAATATTTTTTTCTCTCAGAAAGGGATTCTTTACTCGCTCCTTTTTTATAAGCTCTCGCGAGCCAAGGAGTCTTCATCGCTCCTCTACCAAGCATTACCGAGTGACATCCAGTTCGTTCAAAAATATTTTTTACGTCATTCACTGACCAGATATCACCATTACCTATAATGGGAATATTTACAGTTTTTACAGCAGTTTTAATGAAATCCCAATCGGCGATACCTTTGTAGAGTTGATCTCTAGTTCTCGCATGAATAGTAATGGCCTCAACTCCTTCATCTTCCATCAATTTCAATGAATCGATAAAGGTAGAAGGGTCTCTATAACCGAGTCGCATTTTAACAGTGAAGAGATGAGGAAAAGTTTTTCTTATCGTGGCCAAAATATTTTTTAACCCCTTTAAATCTGAGAGCAGATAGGCCCCGCCAAAATGGGAGTTTACTTTTCTAGAGGGGCAGCCAAGATTGAGGTCAATATGCTCAAAACCCAACATTTCGATGCTTTTTAAAGTTTGTTCCGTTTGTGCCCTTTCGGTAGTGAGTATTTGAAAAGTCGTCTTGCCCTTGAGCGCTTCATCCTGGTAAACAGAAGATCCAAAATGGTTGATGATAAATTTATCATTAAAATGTCCTACCGTAGGGACTCTTAAAAAATCGGTAGAAAACCGATCCCACTCAGGAAATGTTTTCATTACTGCTAAGCGGTAACTTTCGTCAGTGACCCCCTCAAGCGGGGCAAAAAGCAGGGAATGTTCTCTTATTGGGAAATTTCTCACAAAAAATCTTATGGCCTACTAATTCTTGTCTTGTCCAGAGCGAAAAGACCATGTTACCTAAAGTTCATGAATTCTATTACCCCAGTTTCCATTGTCTTATTTGTCAGGAATATATCTTCCTCCAGTTTTGAGCTATGGATGCAAAAAAGAGTCTGTGAGGGACCTCTAAATGGACTTTGGGAATTTCCCGGGGGAAAAATAGAGGCCGGTGAAAGTCAGGAAGCGGCCGCAAAACGAGAGGTTTTAGAGGAGGTAGGGGTAAGTTTAACAGGTAGCAAACTCTTGAAATTTAAGGACTACCCTTACTCTTATGAGGAAAAAAATATTATCCTTTTTCCCTTTATTTCCTGTTTTGATGCCTTGGAGGGAAAGGGTAAATGGTTTAAAGTTGGAACCTTGAAATCAGCTCCCTTGGAAGGACAAATTCCGCCCATAAACCACCAGATAATAGACGATCTGTGGGGTTACTTTAAGAGTCAGTCGGAGTGTTTGGATAAATTATGGACCCTTTAGTAAAGACCTTTGAATTTTTCTTATTTTCTCTCGCCTTAGGGGTGGGAGGATTTTCTATTTTGATCGATTCCAAAAAAATTGGGGGAGGATTTCTTCGCCTAGTGAACCATATAAGCTTTGGCGCACTTTTAATCGCTTCTTTTTTCTTTTGGGGAACTAAAGGAGCTTTTGATTATAGAGTCGCAATGTTTGCTTTGATACTGCTCTCCTTTCTTTTTGTCGGGAGAAAGCACGAAGATAAAAAAAGCACCCTTATGTGGGCCCTCTACTTGCTTCAAAATTTGGGGATGCTAGCAATTTTATTTTGTTTCATTCAGGAAAATTCGATGACGTTTCCCTGGTATCACTACCCATTTTTTATATCCTCGGCACTTTTAGTGGGGATCATCACCTTCTCTATGACTCTGGGACATTGGTATTTAGTTACCCCAAAGCTTAGTGAAAGACCTTTAATTATCTCCACTTATATTATTTGGAGCGTACTCACCTTTAAGGTATTATTAACCATTTTGACATTTTACTTGGGTTTTGATTCTTATCAGGGTGATGGTTATTCCTTTAATATCTTGATGCTTCTCATGAGAGTAGTTTGGGGCTATGTGATTATCGGGATACTAAGTTATTTTAACTACCGTCTGGTTAAGATGAGGTCCATCCAATCCGCTACTGGAGTTTTATATGTGATGACCTTTTTTGTTTTTATAGGAGAATTGATCTCCATTTATTTTTACTTTAAATACGGTTTTTATTTATGATGGACGTAACTTTAACTTGTTCTGAATGTGGTTCTGGAATTCATATCCTCCCGACTCTTGATGCTAAGCTTGCCAAGTGCGATATCTGCAATCATGAGACTCCTGTAAAATTTGATCAAACTCACATGGAAAGTGTTTTAAAAAGCTGCCCTTGTTGTGAGCGTAAAGATTTCTATTCGCAAAAAGATTTCAATCGAAAGATTGGAGTTATTCTTTTTGTAATTGCTGCCATTTTATCGATATGGACTTATGGAGTCAGCTTTATTGTCCTCTACCTTTTTGACTTTCTTTTGTTTAAAAGACTAGGCACCATTGCTATCTGTTATAAATGTGACAGCATTTTTCGGAAAGTTAAAAATATCAAAGAGATACCTGGTTTTAATCACGAGATGAGTGATCGAATTGTCTACTCTGATCATGACTTCGATGGACAACCTCTTTTACATTAGCTAACTTACTGAAACTAGAGGTCGCCTAGACAATAGTGTAGGCTTTAGGTAGTATATAAATACTAGTAATAACAAGGATTTAAAAATAGAGCCTCCGTCGAGTTATCTCTCCCTGGAAATTTTAAATGATTGAAACAACTGAGATTGTTTACCTCGTTTTAGGGCTGATTGGTTCAGCGCTATATTCAGGTTCTGAGTCAGTACTGGTCTCCATCGGGATCGATAGAGCAAGACATATTCTAGAAGAGGGTGGCCCTCGTGCCAACGCTATGAAGTTTATGATTGAGCGACCTAATGAACTTTTGACCACAATTTTAGTGGGAAACAATATTGCAAATATTTTAACCGCATCTCTTGTAACAGTGATCTCTACTAGATATTTCCAAAGTGAAGCAGTCGGAGTCGCTACCGGAATTACCACTTTGGCCATTTTAATTTTTGGGGAAATTATTCCTAAAACTTTTGGTATGGCCAATGCGGAAAGATTATCAGTTGTAGTTATTATGTTTCTTAAATTTAACTTTTATCTTCTCTACCCTATAGTCAAGATGATGACTTTCATCACCAAAAAGCTGTTGGGGGAAGGGGCACAAATAAAAGGTCGATTGGTTCAAAAAAGTGATATTGAATATATGGTCTCTCGGGCAGAAAGGGAAAAGACTATCGATTCTAAACAGCTTGATATGCTCGCTAACATCTTAGAGTTTCCAAAGATTAAAGTTAAAGACATTATGATTCCCAGAAATAGCGTTAAGTTTGTTCAAGAAACGTGGTCTTTTAAAGAAATTATTAATTATGTAAAAAAAGATACCCACAGTCGTTATCCAGTTTGTAAGGGAGACTTGGATAAATATGTAGGATTTCTTCATGTCAAAGATCTGGCCTTTATTAAAGAATCACAAACAAAAAATTTTGAAATCGAAAAGATGCTTAAAACCCCATTTTTTGTTTATGAGCATATGAAAATTCAAATTATTTTTGATCAGATGAATAGGCGTAAGGTTCACCTGGCCTTGGTAAAAGATGAAAATGGAATGGTAGTTGGAATTATCACGTTAGAAGATATTGTAGAAGAAATTCTTGGCGAAATTCAAGATGAACACGATATTGATCTTGCTATCCCAGAGGTTGGAGACCTTATTAAAGGTATTTCAATTGTTGGCTCGATGTCGCTTCGTGATTTAGATGGGGAATATGATATAAAAATTCCATTAAATGCAAACTACTCAACAGTGGCAGGTTTTATTTTAGATATGCTAGGAAATAACTTTCCTAAAAAAGGACAAATTATTATTTGGGAAGGATATTCTTTTGAGCTAACGAGAGTTGAAGAATATGAGATAAGAGATATCCTGATAAAAGATGTGGGCGGAGAAAAACATCTATTTGATAAAAAAAAGGCCCATAAAACAACACAGTAGAGTTAAAGATGGAAAATGGAATTTATCCCGTAGCTATTATAGGTGGGGGGTCGGCGGGAACCATGGCCGCTCTTCGAACTATCTTAAACAATCGAACCTGTATTTTTTTTCCCGGTACCGGAAGGGATAAAAAAAGATCAAGGGCCTTTTGGGTGGCAAAGGTTGAGAACGTTCCAGGACACACGAGGTATAAAAAAGGAATTGAAGAACCCAATAAAGAAACCCTTCAGTGGATGGCGGAGTCAAAATTTAAGGATAAATTTATTTGGAAGCAAAATCGTGGCATAAGAAAAATTAAACATTTAGAAGATGGTTTATTTGAACTTACAGACGATAAAGATCAGACATATAAAGCTCAGTATATAATCCTCTCCACGGGACTAATGGATGTTCAGCCCCATATTCAAGGAGATATAAAACTCATTCTTCCCTTCGCTAATATGCAGACTATTGATTATTGTCTTCGTTGTGATGGCCATCACACTTTTGAAAAACATACATCGGTTATTGGACATAATTCAGGTGCTGCTTGGGTGGCGATAATGCTTCATGAAAGGTACGGAAATCCTTCCATGAAAATTTTTACTAATGGAGAAAAACCTCAGTTTGATGACACCCTTTTAAAACTAATTGACCTCTATAATATTGAAGTCCATGAAGAAGAGATTGTAGATGTTCTTGGTAAACCTGAAGAGGGGAGTCTTGAAGGTTTTATTCTGAAAGGTGGAAAACATGTGGAAACTGAATTTTCTTTCGTTTCTTTAGGCATGATGGTCTATAACGAACTCGCGACAGGCCTTGGCGCAGAAGTTGATGATCGTGGCTTTGTTCTCACTGATAGTAGTGGAGAAACTTCGGTTAAGGGACTCTATGTAGCAGGAGACTTAAGGGCCGGCGGAAAAAAACAAATTTATACTGCTTGGGATCAGGCGGTGGATACGGTTGATAATATTGATGGCATCATAAGAAGACACGATAGAGAAAATCTGCTTAAAAAAACTTAAATTTTTTCTTTGAAAGGGGTGATGGAAATATCTCCAGTCACCCTAGCACGGCAGGAAAGTCTTAAGGTTTTTCCCTTTAAAAAATCTTCACCATAAATTTTCTTATATTGCTCTTCTAGGTGGTGGACAGTTTCTTTTTCAACGACACTTAACGGGGAGAGATTTTGTGCCCCTTCGAGAACTTCAATTCTACAGGTGCCACAGGAACCGGCGAGACAACCGGCCGGGAGCTTGGTGCCTAGACGATCCAGCTCATCCCAAATTAGTTCATTTTCATGTACTTCAAACAGCTTAACTTCATTATTATTTTTTAATGACACGTTGGGCATATTTATTTCACTTCCCTTCTTTTATTGTACCTCATCATAACTATATAACTCATTAAAAGACAAAGATTTGCCTATGTTAAGTTTCGAAAGACTCCAAAGATATGGACATGAGGAAGTTGTTTTCTTCTCTGATCCCGCCACTAACTTGAAGGTCATTATTGCCATCCATAATACGGTTTTAGGCCCCTCTTTAGGAGGAACTAGAATGTGGCCTTATGAAAGTGAGGAAGAGGCACTAACTGATGTATTAAGACTCTCACGTGGGATGACTTATAAGGCCGCTGTAACAGGACTTCCTCTCGGAGGAGGAAAAGCAGTTATTATTGGAGATCCCAAGAAGGATAAGTCAGAAGCTTTTTTTAGAAGTTATGGAAAGTTTATTGAAACTTTAAATGGCAGATATGTAACTGCAGAAGATGTGAATATTCAGGTAGAAGACATGGAACATGTCTATAAAGAAACTACTTTTGTAACCGGTATTGCAAAAGAGCATGGGGGCTCAGGAAATCCTGCACCTTATACAGCTCTTGGAGTATTTAGAGGAATCCAAGCTTCTCTTTTAAAAGTTTTTGGCGATAAATCGGCCAAGGGAAAAGTTTTTGCCATTCAAGGGGCCGGAGAAGTCGGTCATAAGCTTGGAAAACTACTGGCCGATGATGGTGCCAAAATTTTTGTATCTGATATTAATGAAACAAACTTGAAACGTTTTATTGATACTGTACCAAATGCGGAGATCGTAGGTGTTGATGCAATTTATGATGTGGACTGTGATGTTTATACACCTGCAGCTCTAGGTGGAACAGTAAATGAATTCACTATCCCAAGACTTAAATGCAAAATTATTGCAGGGCCTGCCAATAACCAACTTGCAAGACCTGAAGATGGAGACATGCTAAGGGAAAAAGGAATTCTCTACGCTCCTGATTATCTTATCAATGCCGGTGGACTTATTAACGTAAGTCTTGAGTTTGAAGGTTGGTCTCACGAAAAATCGGTCAAAAAGGTCAATTCTATCTTTGATACCACCCTGGAAATTTTTAAGATTTCCGAGGAACAAAATATACCTATCTATAAGGCCACCGACCATCTCGCTGAGAAAAGGATCGAGGAGGCCAGGGCCTTTAGAGACCGCTTTATAAACACCACTACTCCACTTTTCCCAGGAAGAAGCAGGTAAATTTGTCTAGTTTCCTCAGGTTCCAAATCCTCGTATAATATATATGTGCGGGCCTTTATCTTATTTTTACTTTTTTCCCCTTCCCTCATTTGGGCCCAAGGCTGCATTGGACTTGATTTTAACCCCGTGGCCTATCCTCAACTGGCCACCTCTGGGCGAGCACTTGGTTTGGGAAACGCCTATATCTCCAAAGTTGATGATTCCGCCTCCTCGTTTTACAATGCTGCAGGACTTGGAACCGTTCGGCCCACAAATTTTCATTTAACCGATATCCATTTTGAAAGCTCCCAAGACTATTTGACCATGCCTAAAGGGGGTCCGAGTGAGTTTTGGAATGGCGTTTTAGGAAATGTAACGATTGAAGGAACCAGGGTAAATCTACTGGAAAATATTGGTGATGTGTCTTATTCCAGATTTAATATTCTTCCCAATTTTACTACGAGATACTTCTCCTTTGGTTACTTAATTTCTCAGCAATCAAGGATGACCATCTTGAGTGAGACTTCACCATATGAATGGATTTTTCGCTTAGACCATGGCCCTTATGCCGCGGTAAATATGTCCTTCTGGGGAGGAGTGATAAAAATTGGGGCGATGGGTATTTGGCTTAATCGAAAGGAGCTCAATGGCTGCGGTCCTAAAAATGAGACAATTTTTATTGAAGAAGATGATTATGCTACAGGGAGCGGATTTTTTGCGGACCTTGGAGTTAGAATCACTCTGCCGACTGATTGGATTCCTGCTTTTTCATTGGCGCTTCATAATTTCACGAGCTCTTCTTTTGGAAATATCCAAGAATCTAGGCCAACAGTTTATAACCCCAATCCAAAACCATTGCAGAATTATCAAACAACTCTTGATTTAGGAGTCTCTATTACTCCCCGAGTGGGGAAGCTTTCTCGACTACATTTGGAAGCAGATTGGAATGATCTTCTTCAAGAATTTGATGGTGTGGATTATCGTCGACGACTATTAATCGGTGCTGAATATGATTGGTTTCGTAAATATTTTATTCGGCTTGGCTATGTAGAGGGCTATGTATCCGGGGGCCTTGGTTTTAAATCAAAACATTTTAATTTTTCTCTCTCCACCTTTGGGGCAGAGCTTGATCCTATACAATGGCATGTAAAACAAGAGAGAAGGTATCTTATCGCCTTCGATTTTGGCGTCTAGCGCAACTTTTTACAAAGAGATCCACCTATTATAAATAAGATTCAACCTTTTCCAGGATCAATTTATGTCCCAAAATTTCTTAGACCACCTTACTGGAGAGCTAAATTCTATTAGAGAACAAGGTCTTTATAAGGATGAGCGAATCATTACCTCACCTCAAGGTTCACACATCGTTTCAGAAAATGACGAAGTGATTAATATGTGTGCCAATAATTATTTGGGATTATCCTCCGCTTTAGAACTTATTAAAACTGCGCAGCTCTCTTTAGATAAATATGGTTTTGGTATGTCGAGTGTCAGGTTTATCTGCGGGACTCAAAATATTCACAAAGAACTTGAAGATAAAATTTCTAATTTTTTAAAAATGGAAGATACCATTCTTTATTCATCTTGCTTTGATGCTAACGGAGGACTTTTTGAAACTCTTCTTTCGGCAGAAGATGCAATCATTAGCGATGCTTTAAATCATGCTAGTATCATCGATGGCATCAGACTTTGTAAGGCAAAACGCTTTAGATACAACAACAGTGACATGAAAGACTTAGAAGCAAAACTTAAAGAGGCCCAAGGTGCCAGGTTTAGGCTTATTGCCACCGATGGAGTTTTCTCTATGGATGGTTATGTGGCAAATCTAAAAGGTATTTGTGACCTGGCCGAGAAATATGATGCTTTAGTTATGGTTGATGATTCTCATGCAGTAGGATTTATGGGGGAAGAGGGAAGAGGGACTCATGAATACTGTGAAGTAATGGATCGAGTGGATATTATCACCGGAACTTTAGGCAAGGCCCTTGGGGGAGCATCTGGAGGTTATACTTCGGGCAAAAAAGAAATTATAGAAATGCTTAGACAAAGATCTAGGCCCTATCTTTTTTCCAATACCCTGGCACCGGTTATAGCGGCCACTTCTATAAAAGTTTTAGAGCTTCTTGAGACAGGTTCTAAACTCAGGCAAAAGCTGAGAGATAATACTTCTTATTTTAGAAAAGAGATGGAGAGTTTAGGGTTTAATATTTTAAAAGGGGAGCACCCTATTGTTCCTGTCATGCTTGGTGAGGCCAAACTAGCAAAAGATATGGCCGATGCTTTATTAAAAGAAGGGATTTATGTCGTTGGCTTTTCCTTTCCAGTAGTACCCAAAGGAGAGGCCAGAATTAGAACTCAAATTTCTGCCGCCCATAGTAGAGTTGATTTAGAAAAGGCCCTAACCGCCTTTGAAAAAGTAGGAAAAGCTTTTAAGGTGATCTAATGAAAAGTAAAATTAAAGTACTCAGAAAAAGTAAAAAAGAGAAAGGTCTCTGGATGGAAGAAGGCGAAATGCCAGCTATCGGTCCTAATGATGTTTTGATTAAAATAAAAAAAACCGCTATATGTGGAACAGATCTTCACATCTATAATTGGGATGAGTGGGCAAAAAAAACAATTCCAGTACCACTTGTTACAGGACATGAGTTTTTTGGCGTAGTGGAAAAACTTGGTCACGACGTAAAAGGACTCAACCTTGGTGATCGAGTATCTGGTGAAGGACATATCACTTGTGGCCATTGCCGAAATTGTCGTGCGGGAATTCAACACCTATGTCGAAATACTATTGGTGTTGGAGTACAAAGACCTGGTTGCTTTGCCGAATACCTATCTCTTCCCGCCACAAATGTTTTTCCCATTCCGCATGATATTCCTGATGAAATTGCCTCTATCTTTGATCCTTTTGGAAATGCAGTTCACACGGCACTTTCTTTTAACTTGGTTGGTGAAGATGTTTTAATAACGGGAGCAGGACCTATTGGTGCCATGGCCGCGGCCATCGCTAAACATGTGGGCGCCCGGAATGTCGTGATCACCGATGTGAATGATTACCGGCTTGATCTGGCAAAAAAAATGGGGGCCGATGTGACGGTTAACCCTACAAAAGTTGATTTAAATTCGGTTATGAAAAAATTAGGTATGACTGAAGGCTTTGATATCGGTATGGAGATGTCCGGAAATAGTACGGCCTTTAATGACATGTTAGAGGTGATGAACAATGGTGGCCGAATCGCTATGTTGGGGATCTTCTCTGAAAAAGTGGCCATTGATTGGAGTAAAGTGATTTTTAAAGGTCTAACTCTTAAAGGAATTTATGGCCGAGAAATGTATGAAACCTGGTATAAAATGACTGCCATGATTCAAAGTGGTTTAGATATCTCTTCCATCATTACCCACACTCTTCCAGTAGATGACTACCTAGAAGGTTTTAAAATTATGAATGAAGGGAAGGCCGGAAAGGTCATTCTCGATTGGACGCAGTGAGCCTTTTTAGACTTTCCATGCAATTTTGGATAGGATTTTAATCCTTAATAACGCGATACTCAGCAAAGGATTTTGTCTCCATGAAAGAAAAGGCACGGAAAAAAGTCATCAAATCTAGTGTGGTGGAAAAAAAGCTGAAGCAGGCCAAGAAATATAATCTAACCAAACAAAAACTCATCTCTTTTTGGAAAAATATCTATTTATCAAGAAAGCTTGATGATGCAGAAATTGCTATGAGAAAGGCCGCGACTGCTTTTTTTCAAATATCTGGAGCAGGACATGAAGGTATCCTTACTGCTTTTGGAAATGTTCTCTGGCCTAAATACGATTTTTTTATTCCTTACTACCGAGATCGGGCCCTTTGCTTAGCTCTGGGAATGACACCATATGAAATGTTATGTCAGGCCAATGGAAATACCGGTGATATTGCCTCTCACGGTCGCCAAATGCCAGCTCATTGGGGACATAAAGATTTAAATATAATCTCGGCCTCATCTTGTACTGGTACACAATTTTTACAAGCAGTAGGACTTTCCGAAGTAGCTGGATATTTAAAAAATATTGGTGAAAAGAAAACCCTTTCTTATAATGAAGATGAAATTATCTATGTAAGTGCTGGAGATGGTACAACTTCTCAAGGAGAGTTTTGGGAAGCTATAACTACTGCTAGTGTAAATAAACTTCCTGTCATGTTTATGATTGAAGATAATGGTTATGCCATTAGTGTCCCCGTTGCCATTCAAACGCCAGGAGGTTCAATCTCGACGGCGCTGGAAAATTTTCCAGGACTTAAGATTTTTACCTGTGATGGAAACTGTCCCATTGATAGTTATGCCACTGCCGTTGAGAGCTCTAATTATCTTAGGAAAGGAAATGGGCCGGTTTTAATTCATGCTAATGTGACCCGTCCTTATTCTCATTCTCTTTCTGATGATCACACTAAATATAGAACTAAAAAGGAACTTTTAGAAGAGACAGAATTAGATGTCATTAACTCTTTCCCTAAGTTGTTAATTCAAGGGGGAGTTTTAAAAGACGCCGAAAATGAAAAAATTAAAAAAGAAATAGATAAAGAAGTTCGGGAGGCCAGAGAAAAGGCAGAGAGTACTCCTTGGCCGGAACCGGAAACATGCATGGACCATCTTTTTTCCGAAGAAGTAGATATAACTTCAGATGCATTTTCAACGGATCCCGAATTTAGTGGGAAGGACGATGTGCCTATGGCCCAGGCGATTAACTCAGTTCTTAAAGCGGAGTTAAAAAGAGATCCTCTTATAAGACTATTTGGTGAGGACGTGGCCGATTTTGGACAGCTTGAAAAATTAGATGATGAGTCTTTACAGGGAAAAGGCGGTGTTTTCGCTGTTACTAAAGGCCTGCAAAGGGCCGGGCGTCCTGGACAAGTGTTTAACTCACCTCTGGCCGAGGCCAATATAATTGGTCGGGCCATCGGTATGGCCACCAGAGGACTAAAACCTGTCGTTGAAATTCAATTTTTTGATTATATTTGGACTGCTTTTATGCAACTTAAAAATGAAATGGCCACTATGAGGTATCGCTCTGGTGGAGATTTCAAATGTCCTATGGTGGTTAGAGTTCCTATTGGTGGATATCTTCGAGGTGGGTCGATTTATCACTCACAGTGTGGAGAATCTATTTTTTCTAATATCCCTGGAATATATGTGGCCTTTCCTTCTAATGCGCAGGATGCTGCTGGACTCCTCAGAACCGCTATAAGGGCCGATGATCCAGTTTTGTTTTTGGAACATAAGCATCTCTATTATCAGGGCTATAATAGATCGGCCGACCCAGGAGAGGATTATATGATTCCTTTTGGAAAGGCCCGTGTGGTTAAAAAAGGAAGTGATGCTACCATCATTGCCTGGGGAGCTTTGGTTCAAAAATCAATTGATGCTGCTAAAAAAATTGAAAAAGAAACTGGTAAGACGATTGAAATTATCGACCCTCGAACACTAGTTCCCTTTGATATTGAAGCGATTAAGAAATCGCTAGCTAAAACTAATAGAATTCTTATCTGTCATGAAGATACTAAAACTTCTGGGTTTGCCGGTGAGATCGCTTCACTTATAAATGAAGAGTGTTTTGAATCCCTTGATGCGCCAATTCTTCGAGTGGCGGCCAAGGATACTCATGTGGCCTATTGTCCCGGCCTTGAAGATGAAATCCTTCCTCAAGTGGAAGATGTTAGAGCTATGCTAACTAAACTTTTAGACTACTAAAAACAACTCTTCTGCCAAAAAGTATTAAATAAACTATAGCTGCAGGTATACCCACTATTATATTTAATTTTATAACCCCTGCGGGTTCTTTTGATACTATTGATGCCTGCTCTCTCCTCCACTAGATAAAAATCATACCTTCTTTTTTTATGAAAATATTTTGGAGGGAGATTAAAAAGATTTGGAGGGTAAAAACAGATAAATAAAATAATTAAATAGACTTTAATTTTTAATCTTATGGATGCACTCATTATAAAAAATAAAATTAAGATATCAAAGGTGATATAAAAACTGGGAAAATCCTTGCTTATCTTTGCCCCTACTATGACCATATAGGTGAATAGATCGAGAGGAAACAGAAGAAATTTATAGGGAACCCAAAAAGCTATAAAGAAAAAAGGGAATAAGAAAGAAAAAATTAGAGAGATTAATTGCCCTATAAAAATCCCAAATGGGTTTAGCAAGCTTTGCCAAAAAAAAGAGATTAGAATTTGTCCGGTAAATAAAACGAGAGGCAAACTTCCACCATCTTTCCCTTCAAGAGAAAAAATAAGTCCTAAAAATAAAAAGCTGAAGCAAAAACTCAAAGGGGATTGATCGAAAGTTCCCCAGAAAAAATCCAGTGTAAAAGCAATTAAAAAAACTGAAAACCAGGATAACCTTGTAAAAAAAAGCTTTAAGATTCTTAAAAGGCATATTCTTTTTATTGCCCAAAACCCGGGTAGAAAAAGCGGTAGGATAAAGAGAGTTAAAGAAATAAACCAACGAATTCGAGGTGATAATTTTTTTAGTAGGGGCAAAATTAATAAGAAAATTGAAGACAAATGAAGCCCGGAGGGAGTGAAAAGATGCTGTATAGTAAGCACCTTATGGGCCCACTTTAAGGACCTACCTAGTTTCCTCTTATCGCCTAGAACATAGGATCTCAGCGGGCCATTGCCCCTACCAGGCATTAGATTGGAGATTTTATGGGTTAAAAGTGGGGTAGTTTCTTTAGACGCAAAGCAGTAAAAGAGAAAAAATGAGGCCATAAGAGTAAAAAGAGTCCTATTCATATTCTTTTCTAAGGCAGGGCGGACTCTGCAAATAAATACTTAACGGATTAAAAGTAAAGGGATATGAAAACTTGGCATTAAAAAATTTACTTGGAAAACTCATGAAAATGCAATTTAGAAAAGATTTAGAACACTTCTTTGAAGAAGATGATCTTTTTCGAAATCATTTCTATTTTAATTCTCTGCCAACAGATGTTGTTGAGTGTCAGTTGCATATAAAGTCTCCTATGGTTTTAGCAGGACTTCCTTATTTTTTTTCCGTTTTTGAATTTCTCGGAGCAAAAAATCTAGGTGAAGAGTTTATGCAAAATTTTGAAGGAAAAAAAGTAGATGAAACATTTGGGCCTTTAAAGTTTTCATTGCCTTTTAATATCGCTTTAACAGGTGAAAGATTGGCCTTAAATCTTTTAACTCATGCTAGTGGCATTGCTACGAGAACCTTTGAGTATACTAAAAAAGCGAGTGAATTTGCTATTTCAGTTTTAGACACTAGAAAAACTACTCCGGGACTTAAATCACTTGAAAAATATGCTGTCCTTGTAGGTGGAGGCAGTAACCATCGATTTGCTCAAACTGATGTATGGATGGTTAAAGATAATCACAAAAACTTTTTTGGTGGAGTTAAAGCTGCCTTAGATTTTTTTAATAATCAGAGAGGTTTTTATAAACCTCTAGTCTTAGAAGTACACAATCTAGAAGAATTAAAAGAGGCAATTGAATTAAAAGTAGTTCATATCATGTTGGATAATTTCTCTCCAGAAATGATAAAATTAGCTGTTGATATAAAACCAGGTCATATGACCTATGAAGTTTCCGGGGGTATTACCCAGGATAACCTTGAAGAGTTCTTAATTAATGGAATAGATGCCATTAGTACTTCGGCCCTCACTAGAAATCCTGCGAGAGTAGATCTTTCTTTGAAAATGAGAAGAATTAATGAACTTTGATGTTTTAATTATTGGGACAGGGATTGCAGGGCTTTCATGTGCGTTGAAATTAGCGGAGAAGGGCCTTCTTGTCGGGCTAGTTTCCAGGGAAAAAGATCCCAATATAAGCAATACCTATTATGCTCAAGGCGGAATTATTTATCCTCAAAGAGAAGATAAACTTCTCGGATCAGATATTTTAAAGGCCGGATCCCACACCAACAATATTAATGCCATTGAAATATTAAAGGAAAATGGCGGGAAGATTTTAAATGAGGTTTTACTAAACAAGGTAGAAGTTGATTTTAGTCGTAAGGATACAGGCGAGTTAAATCTCACTAGGGAAGCGGCCCACTCTCTCCCGAGAATTCTCTTTAAGGGAGATTTTACTGGTAGAGAAATCCAGACTTCTTTTTTAAACTATATTAAAGATATTAAACGTTTTCCAAATATTAAGCTTTTGCAAAATCATACAGCAGTAGACCTGCTTACACCTTTGCACCACGGAATCTCAATTAATCAAAGATATGAAGAAAATAAAGTCGTCGGAGCTTATTTGCATAACCGTGAAGATGGGGAAATAGTAAAAGCACTCGCAAAAGTAACCGTTTTGGCCACCGGTGGGATTGGCTCACTTTATTTACATAACTCCAACTCTGATGGAGCAAGAGGTGATGGGCATGCTATGGCAAATAGGGCAGGTGCTTTATTAACTGATATGGAATTCATTCAATTTCATCCCACTACTTTTTATAATAGAAATTCTCATCGAAGATTTTTAATCAGTGAAGCAGTTAGAGGAGAGGGTGGCAGACTTGTTAACTGTAACGGCGAAGAGTTTATGGGAAAATATCACCCTGATAAAGAACTCGCTCCAAGAGATGTTGTGGCCAAGTCCATTATGGAAGAAACTCTTGAGACCATGCATGATTGTGTCTATCTTGATATTTCCCATAAAGATCCAGATTGGATTAGAGAGCGTTTTCCAACTATTTATGAACATTGCGAGCAAAATAAAATTGATATTACCAAAGAACCAATACCTGTAATCCCTGCGGCCCACTATACCTGTGGTGGAGTGAAAACGGATTTAAAGGGAAAGACAAGTTTGAAGAATCTCTTTGCTGTAGGTGAAGTTGCCTGTACCGGTCTTCACGGGGCCAACAGACTTGCTTCAACCTCACTTTTAGAGGGACTGACTTGGGGCTATTTGGCGGCCGAAGAGATGGCCCAAGATTTAAATCAAATTGCGATTTATCCCGATGACCAGATTAAAGATTGGGAGGTTAGTACAGGTGAATGTGATAATGCCTTGGTTAATCAGGATTGGCTCACCCTAAAACAAACTATGTGGAATTACGTAGGTCTTACTCGAACTAAGAGGCGTCTAAAGCGGGCAGAGGCCTTATTTAGGGAACACTATATAGAACTTAAAAAGTTCTATAAACACTCCAATTTAACGGATAATTTAATTGGGCTTAGAAATGCCGCTGAAGTGGCCTCTCTCGTGGTTCAAGCATCTCTGATCAATAAAAAATCTATTGGCTGCTTTCAACGAAAAGACTAACAAATAAATCTCCTCAACCGAAAAAATAAATAGAATTACAACTAGGAAAGAAGATTTGTTTAGACCTCTAGTATTTCTATTTTCATTTTTTATTTGCCAAAATCTTTTTGCACTTCCCGATACGATTGAATTTTGGTTTATTAGTCGGGCCAAGTATGGCCATCTCCAAAACTATCCATACACGCTTGGAAAAGTTTCCCAAGTAAGAGGGATTTATAAAGGATGTAAAGCTTGGGGTGAAGGGTGCTACGATATGGAGGATTCAGAGCTCGTTGATCGTCAGTCAGATTTAAAAATAAACGATTACATGATTAAAAGAGAAAAAAGACTTAAAAATACTTTAGATCTCTTTGCACCTTATAATACTCATATTTCTGATTGTGACTCAGAAGTAGGATCATCAAGATTTTGTGGCGAGCGACTTCCGGCCAGGGTTGACACTAATATGGAGATTTGGATTGATACCAGTTCAAGTATGAATGAAATCGATCCTCGAGGCAGAGATGGGAATTGTATGAGGAATAAATTTATCAGAATGGTTATGGAAAGCTGTGGTGGGAATATACCTATTATGGGGATTTTTAATCAGTCTCTTAGAGAGATGGGATCATTTACTGACGTGTGTAGAAATTATGGTGAAAACAACCTTAACTTCCTTGAAGATTGGATACGGTCCTCTAAATCAAAACACTTGGTAGTGGTAACTGATTACACTCAGATGAAAAAGAAACTAAAAAAGTTTATTGATAGAACGGGTTCTAAAGTCAGAGGTGATTTTTTTAAAGGAGCAACGCTTGAAAACTTCCTTTATTGGGGTAAAGAGTTATCCAACTCGTGTCAAGATTTAAGTTTGCAAGATTAACCCTTCAGTGTCATAAAAAAGTATGTTTAAAAATTTAATTAATTGGTCCAAGCAGGAATATTCCTACCTACCATGGAGAAAAAAACGAACTCTTTATACTACTTTAGTATCAGAGATTATGCTCCAACAGACTACAGTGCCAACAGTAATTAATAAGTTCACACCTTTTTTAAAACAGTTTCCGACCATAAAAAAATTATCCCTTGCCACTGATGAAGAAGTTTGTATTGCTTGGAAGGGGCTGGGTTATTACTCTCGTGCTAGAAATCTAAGAAACGCTGCAGTTGAAATAGTTAAAAATCATAAGGGAAAGATTCCTCATGACTATGAGTCTCTTAGAAAATTAACAGGCATAGGTGAGTACACTGCTAATGCGATTCTATCTATCGGGCATAAAGAAATGAATATGGCCTTAGATGCTAATATTGAAAGAGTACTTTGTAGATATTTGGGGTTAAAGTTAAATAAAGGGCCAAATCTTAAAAAAGAATTATCTCTTTATTTAGAAAAAAATAAGTTCACTGCAAAACTTATAGATATTTGTCCCAGAGAGCTTAATGAGGCGCTCATGGATTTAGGCAGAGTTTACTGTCAGGCAAAGAAGACAGACTGTGAGAGTTGCCTTATCAGTATTAACTGCAAGGCCTGTAAACGAGGAGATCCTCTGACTTATCCGCTGGCCGTAAAAAAGGATAAAAAAATTTATCAGTTAGATCTTTTAAGAGTGATTCTAGTAGAGAAGGGAGAAATCCTGGCCCACAAAAGAAAAAAAGGACAATGGCTTGTAGATCAATGGGAACTTCCAACCTTTATTTTAAAAAGTGAAGATAAAAATCTAGTTCAATATCCGAAATTAAAGAAGTCACCAAAACTTGATAAAAAGTTTGAATTTAAAAGTAGCATTACTAAATATAAAATTACCAATCATGTGATTCAGATGAATTACCAAGATTTTAGAAGAATAATTCCGGCATCTACTCATTTTAAATTTATTAAATTAGATACCGAAGAGCAGAACTTCACGACGGCAACACTTAAGGCCTTAAGGATGAGAATATGAAAATTATTGTATTTATTCTTCTCTTACTTTCTCAATCTGCTTTATCTGAAGAGCTTAAAGTCGCTACTTTTAATACTGGTTTTCGCCATAAAAAGACCGCTCACAGGAAAACAAGGTTTCATGAGCTTTTGCGCGGGCTTAGGAAATTAGATGCGGATCTTATTTGTCTTCAAGAAATAGTCCATAAGAAGGAGAGGAATAAGATTATTAAAGAGCTTGATTTTAGATATAACTATCATCACTTCTCCTCCCAGAAACAGGCCTATTATAGATGGCCATTTTGTTCTTTTGACGATCTCTTTGACACTAAAGGGACACTTTATTGTCGCTATGAAAATTGCCTCAAGATGAGAGGAGATAAACTGGGCAAGTGTTTAAATAATAAATGTGGAGATGCCTTTAAGGCCTTAAGACAAAAAAATCCTAAATGTTCTCAGGCGCAACTAATGCAGCAAGACGTAAGCGTGGTATTGGCCTTTTTAAATCTGATAAATCCTTTTAAAAGGATAAAACGATTCTCGGGTACCGGTAGAGATGGACTTCTAATATTATCTAAAAAAAAATTAATTGCTAAAGAGGAAGTAGACTATTCGGAGATATCAACTCATAGAAGAAGAGGGGCGATCTCAGCGGAGATCGAGTTTAATGGAAAACCGCTAAAAATATTTTGTGCTCACCTGACTTCAAATTTAGATGGTATCTATCCTTATCCGGGATTTTTTGATTCATGGAGATCCGAAAATCTGGCCCAGGTGGAAAAGATGGTTATAAGGGTCGATACTAAAAGGCCCACCTTAGTAATGGGGGGGTTGGGCTGTTCTAGAAGAGTTAGCTTAAGAGATATTCATGATAACTTTGAGGGTAATTGTGCGCCTTTATTTGGTAAAGGCTTTATAGAACCTTTTTACAAAATGAATCCTAAATGCACCTATTGCCCCTATAATAACCTAGTTAGTAATAAATTTTCTGGTGGACTAATATTAGATAATATCTTGGTCAATGGTGTCAGTGTCAAAGAGATGAAGCTAATCTTCAATAATGAAATTAAGATGAATCATGACTTGGAGGAATTAGAATTCACCTACATATCTGATCATTTTGGCGTTCAGGCGACTTTAAAAGAAATGCCATAGAAAAAATCTCAAGAAGGGGTATAAGCCGGATTTTGTTTTAGACTACCATTCATCTGGGGTTCAAGTTGCCTTGGCCCTCATGCGTCCTACCCGTCTGCTCGAACTGGCCGTTCTTAGACACAGACCTATTTGGACTTGCACCATGTAGAGTTTACCTGGTTTCACTACAGCATTACCTGTACATACTTTCTGTTGCACTTGTCCTCACCTCACGGTGGACGGGCGTTACCCGCTACATTGCCATACAGTGTCCGGACTTTCCTCCAGTACCTAAGTACCAGCGGTAATCCCCCCTTCTTGAGATTAAGTGTTTAATTATTTGATGTTCATCAATTAGTCAAATTTGTCTGGAAATGGTAAGAAAAAAGGTTATGATTTTAACTATTTGGGGCCAAATTTATGAAAGTTAGACTGATTTTTTTATTTTTTTTACTGACTCCGACCTCTCCTACCTATGCTGATCTCACCAAGTTCACCGAAGAATTAATTGAGAATAACTTCGGTATACAGGAAAAAGAGGCCGAAATTAGTCTTCAAAAGCAGAATGTAGAACAATTCTGGGCGCTAAGACCATGGAATTTAAAATTTGATGGATTTTATAGAAATGACAGTTCCGCGTATTTTACACCGGCCTCCAATATGAATGCCACTTATCAAAACTATTTGCTTGAAGTTAATAAGAAGTTTGCTTGGGGTGGACAATTTAAATTTGACACGACGTTTAAAAGAACCGCTCGAGATGATGAAAACTTTATTTTAGTTGTTGGTGGTGGCAAGGAACCTAAAACCTTTTTTAACTTTAATATGGGTGTTAGTTATATTCAAGATTTCGGAAAAAACATCTTTGGTCGGGAAGAGTATAAAGACCTAGAGCTTCGAGAACATACAGTCAGTGTTTCTAAGGCCTCAAAAGAATTAGAAATCGAAAGTAAAGTGTTTGAGTTTTTTGTGAACTATATCCAGGCCCGGCAATTCAAGACAGTTCTAATTTCTGAAAAAAATGCTCTTGATAGGGCGAAAAAAAGAACTAACCTAATTAAAAAAATGGTGAAAGATGGCCTTAGGCTTGATGTTGATTTAGATGAATCACGAATGATTCAAATCGAAAAAGAGGAAGCGATTAAAAGGGCCTATATAAATTTAGGTGATTCCTTAGAGCGATTATCAAATTTTCTACACCGGGAAGTTAAGCAAAAAGAAATTAAAGAGCTAGATCCTTTTGGAAAGGTTTTGCCTCTTACTTTAGCATCAAAAGGTACGCCTCATAATAATAAGATTATTAAGTTACTTGAGGCGCAAATTAAGCAGCTTAAACTTGGGGTACAATATGTAAAATATGGTTTTTTCCCAAGCATTAACTTGATCCTAGATTATGAAACAGATGCTATTTCAACTGATGAATTGCAGGTCCTTAGAGAAGGAAATCTTGTTGGCAATTTTTTTGATGCTACAGCAATGATTAAACTTGAATGGCCTTTAGGATACCCTCAAAAAGATGTTGAGAAGGCAAAGGCCGGTATTAATCTCAATACCGCTAAGATGAAAAGGAATAAGGAGTTTAGAAATATTCAAAATTCAGAAATCTATATTCGTTATCAATTAAAGCAGCTGGAAGAAAATATCATCAAGGCAAAAAAACGCTGGGACCTGTCTAAAGTTGTTTTAGATAAATACAATAAACTCTATAATCTAGGTAGAACTGATCTTTTACAATCCCTTACTGCAGAAGAGCGTCGAATCTTTACCGAACTCCGATACATAAGTTATATTGGTGAAAGGGAAGGGCTGCTGGCAAAATTGGCCTTTTTATGGGGATCTTTACAGGACACTATAAAGAAACTTTAAGCGAGGAAAAACTTGAAAATCTTAATCGAATTTTTTCTAAAAAGACCACTTCTGGTAAATCTTTTGACCGTGATTATTTTGGTAGTAGGGGGTTATTCACTTTATAACCTGCAAAAAGAAACCTTTCCGAAAGTTGAATTTGATATTATCACTATTCGAACTAATTATTCAGGATCTTCTTCTGAAGATGTAGAGAAATTAATAACCATACCTATTGAGAGAGAATTAAAAGTCGTAGATGGCATTAAGAGAATGAATGCTATGTCAGGTGAGGGGTTTTCTATTTTCACAATTGAAGTTGAGCCAGACTTTGATTTAGATGAGGTGTTCACTGAAGTAAAAGATTCAGTAGAATCTACAACAGATCTTCCAGGTGAAGCAGATCTTCCTGTTATAAAAAAAATAAATAATAAAAATCGAGGAACTATTAAGGTCGCTCTCACAGGGGCCGATTATTCACAGTTAAAAAGAGTCACTAAGCTCTTGCGAGATAAGCTGGAGGCCATGAGAGATGTCTCTAGGGTAAATCTGAGTGGTTATCGAAGAGATGAAATAAGAATTGAAGTAGATCCTGAAAAATTAGAAAAATATCACTTAACAATAGGTGAAATAGGAAAGGCGATTCGTCAGAGAAACATTAACCTATCGGCAGGTTATATCGAATCTCCCAAAGGAAATATTCTAATTAGAACCGTGGCGGAATTTAAAAACTTAGATGAAATAAAAAATATAACAGTTCGCTCAAATCCTACTGGTATGGGGGTTAAAGTAATTGATGTGGCCGAGGTAGTAAGAGTTCCTGAAGAGAATGCAGTTATCGAGAGGTCTCAGGCCGAGCGGGCGATTTTTCTAGATGTTCTTATCAGGGGAAATGCGGATGTTATCAAAACTACCAAAGCAATAAAGAAAAGGACGGATGATTTTTTTGGTAAGGACCAATTTCCGCAGATTAAATATAGATTTACCGATGATTGGTCTTACTATGTAACCAGAAGGCTCAATATCTTATCAAAGAGTGGGGTTCAGGGAGTCTTCTTAGTTTTTGCGGCCTTACTACTCTTTCTCAATTTTTCAACTTCTGGAGTAACAGCTCTTGGCGCACCACTGGCCTTCGCGGCCTCTTTTATTGTAATGAGCATCTTTGGACTTTCCATCAACCTTATTTCCATGCTGGCACTTATAATGGTCTTAGGGATGCTGGTTGATGATTCAATCATAGTGGCAGAACAATATTATCAAAATGTAGAAGCAGGTTATGAAAAATATGAAGCTGCCAAAAAGGCCGCTCTTGAAACTATTAAACCAATTACTGCCACGGTCTTGACCTCATGTATCGCTTTTGGCTCCATGTTTTTTATGGGTGGTATAATGGGGAAATTTCTCTGGCCCGTTCCAATTATTATCATAATTTGTCTTGTGGCCTCATTGTTGGAATGCTTTTTTATTCTGCCAAGCCATTTGAATGATTTTGCCAAGGTTCCAAAAAAACATGGGGATCATGATAGGTGGTATACCCCTGTTATCAAATCCTACGGAAAAGCTTTAAGACCATTTTTAAAGCATCCATTCATGGTTTCTTTTTTCTTTATCGCTATTTTTATAGGGTCCATCTTTATTGCTAAATCTATGCGGTTTGAGCTCTTTCCGGGTGATGATGTGAGACTTGTGTTCTTGCAAATTAAAGGAGAGGTCGGGACCCCTTTAGAAGACTCTGATGCCGCCATTGCAAAACTTGAAAAAATGATTCTTAAAAATCTTAAATCAGAAGAGTTAGATCAGATTCGATCTAAAATCGGGATGTCTATCGACGAAAGATCGGCCAAAACTGGGAATCATTATGGTTCTATCATGATCTATTTAACTCCTCCTGATGAAAGAGAAAGATCTACTGATGAGATAATTAATGGTCTTGTAAAAAAATCAAAATCTCTGGTGCCTAAATATCTTGTTACAGTTTTAAAAAGACAAGGGGGCCCGCCTAAAGGGAAAGCGGTAGAAGTAGAGTTAACTGGAGATAGTCTTGATGATCTCAAAATCATATCCAAAAAAGTACAGGGACTCTTAAATGAAAGCAAAGGAGTCGTGACTACAGAAATTGATTTTGAGGAAGGAAAAAGGCAGATCATTGCTAAAGTTGACAACACTGAGGCCCGCAGACTTGGGATATCGACAGACCTTATTGCCATGGAACTTCGAAAGGCCTTCTCAGGAGATTCAGTTACCGAGATTAGAGAAGCTGATGAAGATATTCCTATAAGAGTGTATTTAGATAAAAAAAGTAGAGGAGATGTTAAAACGTTAAATAAACTTTTTGTTTTTAGTCCTAGAGGAAATAGAATCCCAATTACTAAAGTTGTGAAATTTGTAGAAAGGCCTGGTGCCTTTGTAATTAGGCGAAAGGATCGAAAGAGAATTATTTCGGTTTCTGCGAGCTTGGATAAAAAATTGGCCACACCACAATCGATTATTAAGATTTTAGATCCAAAGTTAAAAAAGTTATTAAATGATTATCCGGCGATTAGTTATAATTTTGGGGGAGAGAATGAGGATACCAGAGAGTCTATGGCGGCACTTACGAAGGCGGGCATCATTTCTTTTTTATGTATCTTTTTCGTTCTTGTGGTCATGTTTAATTCCCTCGGCCAGCCAATTGTTATTATGTCAGTAATTCCCATGGGACTTATCGGGGTGATTTTGGCCTTTAAAATAAAAGGTGCAGTACTTAGTTTTATGGCCCTTTTAGGGGTAATAGGTCTTATCGGGGTTGTAGTAAATGACTCTATTGTTTTGGTGAATTTTATTAATAAGAAACGAGAAGAGCTTAATAATGATTTGCAGGCAGTGATAGAAGCTTGTATGGGACGTTTCAGACCTGTTATTTTGACTTCTATTACAACAGTTGCAGGACTTCTACCTGTGGCCCATGCAGGACTTTTTGGTGGTTCAGTAGGTGACCCCTTTGTAAAACCCATGGCCTTTGCCTTTGCCTATGGACTTGCCTTTGCCACGGTGATCACGCTTATTTTTGTTCCCGCCAACTATTTGGTCTATTTAAAGACTTTATATTTTTTCAAAAATCTTTTTTCCCAGAATAGGGATTTGGAAGATGATATGGATGGTGGAATTTTAGAATCAGAGATTTAGGCAAGTGAACTGTGAGGGATAAATAGTCGCCCACAGTTTGGACAATGTTCTAGTACTTTTCCCGTTTCAACTGGTTGAGAGAGACTCGAAGGTAGATGCATCTGGCATTTATTACATCTTTCACTTTCTATGAGGGCAATAGGGGACTTGTATTCATATTGATTATTTGCCTGGATAAAGTAATCTCTCACTTGTGGTTGGCAACTTTTAATTAAGTTTTTAATTCTTCCTTTTAAATCATCAATCTTTATATTTTCAGCATTTACGAGACCTCTTACTTCGAGTTCAACTTCTTTAAGGGTTTCGTCGGAGCCTTTTAAAAAACTGGTATTGGTTTTGATTTCTTCCGCCTTAACTTCCTGTTCATCAAGGCCACTCAAAAGAGTTTCTTCCAGAGTAGATTTTTCACCTTCCCAGGTTTTAATTTCTGACTCTAAAGCAATCATCTCTTTTTCTGTAGAGGCATTTTTTAAATGATTCTTGGCAGT
This sequence comes from Campylobacterota bacterium, assembly GCA_003650125.1. GTDB lineage: Bacteria > Bdellovibrionota > Bacteriovoracia > Bacteriovoracales > Bacteriovoracaceae > SMWT01. The sequence continues at coordinate 33,780 of QNFX01000011.1, read as the reverse complement.
ATTAATAGAGCTATCAAGTTTTTCCAAAGCGTTTTCTTGTTTAATAATATCGCTTTCTAAAATTTTAATTTCATCCTTTAAAGTGGTGAGACTTTCTTCTCTCTCCTCTCTTTGATCTTTAATATGCACAATTCGCGATTCTTCTTCCGCTATAATTTTTTGATGCTCTAATATTTTATTTTGGAGAGATTGAATTTCAATGAGGTTTTTGAAGGATTCTTGGTATGACATGCCCTAATTTTTCCTAAAAGAAGGACTTTGTCCACCTGCAATCTAAATAGAATCTATTTAAAAATGATCAATATCTTAAATCATTTAGGAAGATTTTCTGTTTTCATATTATAATCTCTATATGGCCGCACTTCTTCTCTTAATTCTTATAAGTTCTAGTTCATTTGCTCAGAGCGATGCAGTAGATAGAAGAATGCAGATGGAGGAGTATCATGAGGAAAAACGTTTAGAGCAAAAAAAGAAAAAACCGAAAAAGGCCAAAAAAATCCAATACCAGCAACGTCCTGGCGGTAAAGATCAATATAAAAAACAAAAATCCAAGGTAGATTAGACTCTGAACTAGATGACTGCAAGCGGCAATTAGTCTAGAAAGAATGGTGGGACCAGAAGGAGTTGAACCTTCGACCGCCCGGTTATGAGCCGGGAGCTCTAACCAACTGAGCTATGGTCCCCAAAGAGCAGGTCTTTTATAACTTTTTGGGAATTTTATGGCAATATGAAAACTTGATATGAGGGTTTTATAAGTGAAAACAAGCAAATATTCGGCAACTGGAAACACTTTTTTAGTGGTTGATAACCGTTCAGGTGATTTTTTCCTAACTGAAGCGGAGAGACGTTGTAGAGCGGAAAAGACCGATGGTATTTTACTATTAGAAGATTCCACCAAGGCCGATTTTAAAATGAGAATCATTAATGCTGACGGTGGGGAAGTGGACATGTGTGGTAATGGACTTCGCGCCATCACTCATTTTGCCCATTTTGAACTAGGTTTTTCCAAAATTTCATACCTTATTGAAACTATGGGTGGGATTTATGAATCCAGCATTCTTGATGACTCCGTTATAAAAGTTAAAATGACCGAATTTTATGATTGGGGGAAATTTGATTTTGAAGATGGGTTTTATCTTAATACTGGTGTCCCTCACAGTGTATTTTTAGTGGATGATTTACATGAGTTAGATGTGGAGCAATCGGGAAAAGCAATTTGTTTTAGTGAGCCTTTTTTAGGGGAACTAAATGTGAACTTTGTGCAAGTTCAAGATGTTGGTAAGGTTAAAATTCGTACTTATGAACGAGGTGTTTATGGTGAAACCCTCTCTTGTGGTACTGGGGCAACTGCTTCGGCCATAGCACTTTCAAAGCATTTAGGTTGGAAGGAAGCTGTATCTCTTGAAACTAGAGGAGGACCTCTTTGTGTTCATTTTGATGAAAGTTTTAAAAATGTTTTTTTAAGTGGAAAAGTGGAAAAAATAATTAATGAATAAATTAATATTGCTTTTTATTTTATGTTTTTATAGCTCATTATCTTTTGCTAATTTATACCTAAATATTGGAATTGTTCATAAAAAAGGCATTAATAAAGGATTAATATTAAAAAATGAATTGCATTCATTGGATGAGGTTCGAGGAAACGAATTTATAGTTTTAAAAATGAAAGATGGTGTCGAATTTTTTCTTTCAGCTAAATATGTTATTGACCAAGGAGTCTATGGACCTTCTGATACCATTTTTATGGAAGCAGAACTTTTAGATAAAAAAGGGAAAAAATTAAAATTAGCAGAAGACAGTTCTTTTATTATCAAACTAGGAGAGAAAAAGATGCTCTCTAGTAGCGGAATAACAGACCAATTAATCGAAATCACTATAACTCCAGAAATTCATAAATGACAAAAGATCGAGTAGATAAAGTTTTAGTTAAATTAGGCCTGGTATCTAGCCGTTCAAAGGCCCAGGAACTAATTGAAAAAGGTGGAGTCCTATATCAGGGTGAAGTAGTTAAAAAACCTACTAAATTAATTGAAAGCAGTGGGATTGAATTAACTGATACTATTAAATATGTGGGAAGAGGGGCCCGGAAATTAGAAGGTGCCTTAAAAGATATCCATCTCAATTTTAAAGATAAAGTAGTGGCCGATGTAGGGGCCTCAACTGGAGGGTTTACTCAGATAGCTTTAGAGTTAGGAGCAGCAAAGGTTTTTTGTATCGATGTAGGACACAGTCAATTAGATATTACTATTAAAGAAGATCCCCGAGTGGAAAACCTAGAGGGAATAAATATTAAAGATGGAGTGAATTTAGGAGAGAGGGTCGATATCGCTCTCGTTGATTTATCATTCATATCTTTAAAATTAGTCCTTAGGCCTATTATGGATTTAATTAAAGAAGATGGAGAAGTCTTGGCCTTGATAAAACCCCAATTTGAGGCCGGTAAAAATAATGTCGGTAAGGGGGGAGTTGTAAAAGATCGAGAAACTCATATAAGAATTCTTCATGAAATTTATGATTTTTGCCAAAAATCAGCTTTTGGCATTAAGGACTTTTGCCTTTCTCCCATCAGAGGAAAAGAAGGGAATCAAGAATACTTTATGTTGCTCAACTTTAAAGAAAAAGGGATTTCTTTTACTCAAATAGAAGCGTTAATATGATTAAAAAATTATGTGTCTTTTGTGGTTCAAGCTCAGGAAATAATAGTAAATACCTGGAGCTCACTAGGGAGCTGGGAAAGGTTTTAGTAGAAAAAAAAATTGATCTGGTCTACGGTGCCGGCTCATCTGGAATCATGGGCCATCTGGCCGATAGTGTCTTGGAGGATGGAGGTTTAGTGACGGGAGTTATTCCCCGAGATCTATTTAGTGAGGAAATAGAGCACAAAAAATTAACTCACCTAATCAAAGTAGATGATATGCATGAGCGAAAGAAAAAGATGTATGAGCTTTCTGATGCTTTTGCCGCACTTCCTGGAGGTTTTGGTACCTTAGATGAATTTTTTGAGATTTTAACATGGCGTCAGTTAAAGTTACATCCGAAACCTATCTATCTTTTTAACTTTGAGAACTTTTTTGGACATCTTATTGAGCATATTCACTATGCAGATCAAGAGGGACTGATTTCCAATGAGGATCTTGCCCACTTTGAGGTAATTAATTCCTTTGAAGATTTAAAAAACACTTTATTTAATTTTTGATTTTTTTTATGCGATAAATTATAGTCTAATTTTTAAAAGACGCTGGGAGAAGTAATGACGAGATTAGTCGTATTCGTAGTTGTAGTAATAGGTTTTTTTTCCATTACATTTTTAGATGATTTCAAGCATTTCCCCCGAACTAATAAGGCATTTGATTATCAGCTCTTTAAAAAAGAAAGAAATGATAAATTAAAAATTTTAGTAGATATTGAGCATGCCAAGTTAGAGGCCTTAGAACCAAAGGTAGAGAAACCAAAACCTGTGTTTACAGTTGATTTAAATACTGAGGGCCTTAAAAGAGGACACAAACTCTATTCTAAATGCATCGTTTGTCACGGAAAATTAGGGAAAGGTAAGAAGTCACAAAATGCTCCCAAGATCGGCGGCCAATTTAATTTGTATCTTGTGACCCAAATTAAGGATATGAAATCTGGAGTCCGGATAAACAAAATCATGAATCCTTATGTTAAAAAGCTATCAAATCAAGATATTAAAGATTTAGGTGAATATATTGCCAAGCTGCCTTGGTAAATAAAATCTATCGATTCCATTTATTTTTTATACTCCTCTTCCGAAAAGCTTAAGGTCTGACTAGAGGAGATTTATTTGGCCATTCCAGCTAAAAAAATAACAAAGAATGAGGTTCTTTTACCAGAGAAGAGCTCGCCCTATAAAGTTCTAGTGGTTGAAGATAATGAGCTTGTTCTTAAAGTATTAGACATTAGGCTGAAAAATAAAGACGTTGAACCCACCTGTATTAGCAATCCCAAAGAGGCCTTGGGTTTACTTAAAAAAGAAAAATTTGATCTGATTATCATAGACTATCTGATGCCAGAAATCTCAGGACTTGAACTGTTAAAGAAAATCAGGACAAGATACTCCCCTATGGAATTGCCCGTCATCATGATCTCGGAACAATCTCAGGAGGACAACCTGGTTGATTGTCTCAAAGAAGGGGCAAATGATTATATAAAAAAACCAATAAATTTTACCATCGCCTGGGCCAGAATTGAAACACAAATTACCATTAAGAGATTCAACGATGAGGTAGAGAAAAGAAGAAAGGAAATGGTTCGAACCGCCAGTATGAAGATGATGTTGGAGATGGCCAGTACCATATCTCATGAAATTATTAATCCTTTAACTATAATGGATGGTCGAGTCGAATTTTTACGTTCAAGGATTGAACAGATAACTTTCAAAGATGAAGAAGTCAAAATCAAAGATGAAATTTCCTCTGATTTAGATAATATTCAAGACTCGATTGTAAGAGCTGAATCAGTGGTAGAAGGGCTTCGCGCCTTCGCAGTTGATAGCTCAAAAGAAAAAATAAAAGATATAACCTATTCTCATTTAAAAAAACGAATTTATTCTATCTGCAATGGCCTACTTTTATCAGCAGGAGTGAGATTTAAAATGCCAGACTCGAATTTGATCTTTAGGGCCAAAGAGAGCTCTGTTTTACAGGCCATTTTTAATTTAGTTATGAATTCTAGAAGAGCAGTAGCAGAGGACGATAATCCTTATGTCGAAATTACGGTAGAAAAGAAAAATAATAAGGTTGGTCTACTTCGGATAAAAGACAGTGGGAAGGGAATTGAAGCAGAAATTTTAGGTCAAATTTTTTCCCCTTTTTTTACTACCTATAAAGACACCAAGGCATCTGGGATGGGACTTTCTATCTCAAAAGAAAATTTAGAAGAAACTGGAGGAGCTATCTATTATAATCAAGATTCTCCTAATACTGAATTTGTTATTGAACTTCCCCTTAGCGAGACTGATGATAGCGAAAAGTGAAATCACTAAGTCTTTTCTTATTAACTCCAAGATCTGAATGTCCCATACGTGAAGAAGATTTAATTTGAACAATATCTTGATCACCTGTGTAGACTTCTAAGTCATCTATAAATCTAAAGATACTTGATGTGAAAGTGGCATGGATGTAATACTTTTTTTGAGTGATCACTTTACCACCCATTTTAGCAATAATTTTTAATGATTTCTCAAACGCAACAAGTTTTGGTTCTTTTATAGTAATGGGAAAAAAATAATTATCAGAATCAATGGCCTCTGCAGAAGAGTAACAATTAGGTTTTTTAGGACATAGTTTAAACTTAGTTGCGCCACCTTTTTCTATCAGACCGATATTTTTTATATCTTTAGAGCTACAGGAAACGACAAGTAAAAGTGAGATTAAGATTTTTTTCATTTAATGGCCTGGCGAATTTTGGTGCTAATATAGTCCATCGCCCAAACGATGGAGGCAATAATAATAACGAGAAGTCCGACTTCATTCCACTTGGCCAGACCTTGATATTGCATAAGGAGAGTACCAATTCCACCTCCACCAACAAGTCCAATAATAGTGGCCATTCGCACGTTTATATCCCAACGATAAATGGTAAAGGAGATGAAGGGAAGAATGATTTGTGGCACGACTCCAAACCAGACAACTTGAATAGGTTTCGCACCAGTTGCGGTGATGGACTCCATGGTTCCCTCATCAATACCCTCAATTTGCTCACTGTAGAGTTTGGAAAGAGAGGCAATGGAGTGAATACAAAGCGCCATCATTCCAGAAAATGGTCCAATGCCGACCCAAACAGAAAATATTATGGCCCAGATGAGAGGTTCGATAGATCTGGTTAAGTTTAAAATAAATCTGATGATAGAGTAGGTAACTATTAAAACAATCGAGTCTCTCATCAAATTTTTGGCAGCAAAAAAGCTTAAAACAAAGGCCACAGGGATCGCAAATAAAGTTGCAATAAAGGCCATATAGATAGTTTCAATGGCGGCAAATAGAGCGTGCTCTAAAATTCCAAAGTTAGGAGTAAAAAGCGCGATAAATATTCTTTTTGCTCCCATCAAACCACTATGGGAGAAAAATTCTCTTAGAGAAACTTGGGAAACATAAAGACCGCTTATTAAGGTTATCAAAAAAATAAATAGACCTAGATAAATATAGGGGCGCTTTAATAGAGGTTTGTTTAACTGGGCATAAGTCTTAAAATAGATGGCCCGACCGATAGATAGACGAGGTAGCAGGAAGTAAATAACAGAGCTTACAATAAGACCTAAGACAAGACAGACTAGAGGTTCTCCCCAACTAAACTCAGGGTATCTGATTTCCATAATTATTTTATTGTAAATAATTTTATGAGAGGCGAGGAAACAATAACTCCAAAGGATAGTATCGAGTAAAAGGGATAAAAAGTGTCGATGTTTCATTTTATTTGATTCTCACTTCCTTGGCATCTTCACCGTAGATGGTCCTAAACCATTGCTCATCGATTCCTTCTGGGGGACCTTCATAGACTATCTCCCCATCTTTTAAGGCCAGCACTCGGGTTCCGTATTCTTTGACCAGGGAGAGAAAATGGAGATTACAAATAATGGTCACGCCAAATTCTTGGTTTATTTTCTTTAGATAATCCATCACCGTATGGGAAGTGGCCGGATCAAGACTGGCAACAGGTTCATCGGCCAATAAAAGTTCTGGATTTTGCATAAGAGCACGGGCCATAGAGAGACGTTGCTGCTGACCTCCGGAAAGATTATCTGCTCGCGATCTCTCCTTTCCGTTTAGGCCAACAGTTTTTAAAAAACTACGGGCCTTTTTTTCTTCTTCTTTAGAGAAGTTACCAAAAATAGAGGCAATGGTTCCAGTTCTAGAAAGACTTCCGGTCAAGGTATTTTTCAAAACACTAAAACGAGGAATTAAATTAAAATTTTGGAAGACCATTCCAATTCTTGATCGAACTTTTCGAAGAGCTGCACCCTTAAGAGTTGAGATTTCCTCATCTTCAAAAATTATGGATCCTGAAGTGGGGTCAATTAAACGATTGAGACATCTTAGAAGCGTTGATTTACCAGATCCGCTTAGACCAATAATAATTAAAAATTCACCTTTTTTAACCTCAAAGCTGATATCTTTGAGAGCATGGGTTCCATTAGGGTAAATTTTATTTAATTTTTTAACTTTTAACATTACTTAATTAAACCGTCTAAATCCAATTTTATAGTTTTAATAACATTTCTTAGATTATCATAATCAGAATCAATCGCAGGAACAACACCTTTAAAGTTATAGATATTAAAAAAGATATCTTGTCCTTTTTTAGTTTTTAAAAACTTAAAGAGAGCATGCTTAAATTTTTTCTTGATTTCATTGGAGAGATCTTCTCTGAAAACAAAAGGGTCATTAGGGATCTTATCTGTAATAGCAATAATCTTTATTTTATCCATCACATCAGGAAATTGAGTTAGAACTAATCTTCTAGCATCATTAATTGTTCCATCAGCGCTTGGAGCACTGTGAAAAGTAGAACCAGCTTTAACTTGCCCCTGATAGATCATAGAGATGACATTGTCGTGTTTAATGGCAAAGACGGTATTACCCGGTTTTACTTTATTTTCCATTAATATTTTAAGTGGAAACATATAACCTGACGCAGAGGAACTATCGGTAAAAGCAAATCTTTTGCCTTGAATATCTTTAATCGCTTTAATTCCACTATCTACATGGGCCACAATTTGACCACGGTAAAAATCTCTTCCGTAACGAATAATCTTTAGCTCAGCAGTTGCTCCGTACTTTTCATGGGCCAATAGATAACCAAAAGAGTTCATGATTCCAATATCTGCCCGCTTTGATCCAAAGGCCTCTACTACAGCGATATAGCTGGTAGGGATTTTGGTGATAAAATAAAGCCCGGTTTCCTGTTCTAGATATTGAAGAAATACTTTAGAGTTTTCAGTAATAATTCCTGAGCTTATGGATGGAGTAAAAAATAACTTAATAGGGTTATCTATTGAACCTAATTGCTGCTCTTTGAGACAACCAGTTAAAGAAAAAATAACAATGCAGATAGCCAATGACCATCTCATAAAAGGTACTCCTTTATTTGATTTTAAAATAATACCTTAGAATGTTTGGGAAAGGTAATAGCTCGTTAGATTGACAAATTTACCAAAGTTAAGTCTTTTTCGACCCTTTGTTTTGCTTCTACTGGGGAAAGTCCTAAGTTTTTAAAATGAGTCATTCCTTCTTTAAGTAAGCTGGCCTCATCAAGTGCTCCTACTTGAAACATTTTTAAGGCCTCAAAATATCTCGTTTCCAACTTCATACTTTGTAGTTCTTTACGGCGAAAAAAAGGACTAAAGATGGCCAGAGTTACTAGGATGGCACCCATTAAAAAAAAGACGACGTTAAAAGACATTTTTATCCCTTATTTTGATAACCTCCAAGGTATACATAACAATGCTAAAAGGAGCATGAGGCGATGAGTCAAAACCCGCGAGATAACTTTAGTAGTCCTGACCTTATTCATTTTAACAATGCTGGGGCCTCACTTATGCCCAGGCCAGTAGTCCAAGCAATGATAGATTATCTAAATCTTGAGGCGAAAATTGGTGGATATGAGGCGATGGGAGAAGCAAACCCCAAAATTGAGACCCTGTATAAGAATCTGGCCACTTTAATTGGCGCTCATGAGGATGAGATCGCTCTTTTTGAAAATGCCACCAGGGCCTGGCAGGTGGTTTTTTATGGCATGGATTTTAAAGAGGGAGATACTATCCTGACCACCTCAGCAGAATATGGCAGCAATCTTTTAGGAATTATTCATCAAAAAAAAATGAAAGGAATTAATTTAGAGTTGATACCCGCAGAGAAAACAGGTGAGACTTCAATTTCTGCGTTGGAAGAGATGATCAAAAAAAGAATACCTAAACTTTTGGCGATCACCCATATTCCAAGTCAGGGAGGATTGGTTAATCCCGTGGAAGAGATTGGAGCATTGGCAAAAAAGTATAATATTTTTTACCTCTTAGATGCCACTCAATCCATTGGCCAAATGCAAGTGAATATCTCAAAGATTAAATGTGATGCCCTTTGCGCCACTGGGAGAAAGTTTCTCCGAGGGCCTAGAGGGACTGGTTTTGCTTATATTAAAAAAGAAAGACTTAAAGAACTACTACCTCCAGTAGTCGATATGATGACCGCTGATTGGGGAGAAGGTATGGACTTTAAACTTCGCAATCAAGCAAGGAGATTGGAGACCTGGGAGAGTAGTTTTGCCGGAAAATTAGGTTTGGCCGAGGCGATAAAATACGCTCTAAATATAGGGATCGAAAAGATAGAAAAAAGAGTTGTTCATTTGGCGGAAATCCTTAGGGAAAAATTGGGTGAGATAGAAAATATAACTCTTCACGATCAGGGAAAAATAAAAAGTGGTATTGTGACTTTTAAAATAGCGGAAATAAGCTCTCAAGATGTATGCAAGGAATTATTTAAGAGAAATATTAATGTTACTTATATTCCAAAAGAGCACTTTCCTCTAGATTTTAAAATAAGAGATCTCACAGATTTAGTTCGTGCCTCAGTTCATTATTACAATACTGAAGAGGAGATAGATCGTTTTATTCAAGTAATTTCTCAATTTGGGGAATTAAACTCTTAGGCGTGTCCTTGGGTGCGAATCGCTTAATAGGATTCCCCTTTCTATCGATTAAGAATTTAGTAAAATTCCACTTTATTTTTTCACTGCCTAAAATGCCCGGTAATTCTTTTTTTAAAAAACTAAAAAGTGGGTGAACCCCATCTCCATTTACTTCAATCTTTGAAAATAGGGGAAAGGTGACACCATAGTTTCGCTCACAGAAATTTAAGATATCATTTTCATTCCCAGTTTCTTGCTTGCCAAACTGATTGCAGGGAAAAGCTAAGATTTCAAGGCCTCTATCCTGATAGCTTTGATAGAGTTCTTCAAGACCTTTATATTGAGGCGTAAACCCGCATTTAGAGGCCACATTTACGATTAAGAGTACTTTATTACTATACTTTTCTAAGCTCTCTTTTTGGCCTTTAATATTAACAGCTTTAAAGTTATATATTGATTTGGTCACTTATTTTACCCCTGTTTTGATCCATATTCTCAATGTAATTAATGAAAATGTCGATTATAATTTAATGGTGAAGTTAAAAATATTAATATGTCTGATCTTCCCTATAGTGTTGTTTGCCAGCACTGCTAAAAAACATTTTCCCGTAGATTATAAGATGAGAGTGCGTGTAAATTTTTGGGAAAAAGTTTATTCACAGATAAACTCAGATGAGGGATTTCTGCATGATGAACAAAAGTTAGATATTATTTATGAAACGGTATCAGTAAGAGGACTTTCTCGAAAAGGTCGAATTAAAAAAGTTAAGGCGAGAAAAAGATACTGGAAAAAAATAATCCTTTCTCTGGCGAAAAATAAACCAGTTCGCATAAAAGAGGCCCTCCTTTTGAAATTGCAACGGCTTCCCAAGAGAAAATTGAGAAGAATTGCTCGTAGGATTCGCTATCAAGGTGGGATGTCTAACAGATATCTAAAAGGACTATCAGAATCTTATAAATATCTTAAAAAGATAAAAAAGAACTTTAAAAGGAAAGGGTATCCTGAAGAGTTGGCCTATTTACCTCATGTGGAGAGTTCTTTTAATTATCGTGCCTATTCCAAAGCTGGTGCCGCGGGAATATGGCAATTTATGAGATCTACCGCCAGGCTTTACAAATTAAAACGAAACTATCTTATTGATGAGAGACGCGATCCTATGAAGTCGACTAAAGCAGCAGTTTGGCTTCTAGGAGATAATTATAGAAGGTTTAAAACATGGCCATTGGCCATTACCGCTTACAACTATGGGCCCAGTGCCATGTCCCGAGCGGTAAGAAAAATGAAAACAAAAAATATTAGTAAAATTGTTGAAAATTATAATGGATCTCGATTTAGATTCGCTTCGAAGAATTTCTATGCAACTTTTGTTGCTGCTAGTGAGATATCTCAAAATCCAAAGAAATTTTTTAAAAAAATCAGAAGAAAAAGACTAGATCCTTATACCGTACTTAAACTTCCTCAGAGAATGCCGATTAAAAAAATATCACGGCTAACTAAAATAGGTCTTAGAAAACTTCAAAGCTATAATTTGCAACTTCGGCCTGCGGTCTTTAGACGAAACCTTACGCTTCCCATAAATTATCAATTAAAAATCCCCGTAGTTAACCTTGCTAAAAAAAATAAGTTAATGGCCAGTATTAAGAAGAAAAAAAGAAAGAAAACTAGGCCGAAAGAAAAACATAGTTTCTTAGAAAAAGTGGCAAAAATAAACCGTCCTATTTTAAAATGGCTTAAGAGCGCAGATCTTTCCAAAAAGTGGAAAAAATACAAATCAAAAATCCCTCTTGATGTGGTAAAGTCCTATAATCTTGATCTTAAAAAAATTAGAGGAAACCTTTATAAAGTTACAATTGAGCCAGAAGAAACATTGGGGCACTATGCTGATTGGAGTCTAGTGCCAGTAAAAAAGATTTTGTCCTTTAATAAAAAACTCAGGTCAAAATCTATTCGCTTGGGAGGCAATCTTGTTATACCCGTTTCTAGGGCAAATATTAGACGGTTTAAAAGAAAGCGAAGACAGTATCATCTAAGCATTCAAGAAGATTTTTTTAATAATTATAAAATTGGTGGTCTTAAAAAATACCATGTCAAAAGAGGGGATACGCTAGATCGAATTCAAAATAGATTGGATGTCCCTATCTGGCTTTTAAGGTACTATCAAAAAGGCAATACTCTAAAAGTGGGGGATCGCTTAGATATTCCAAAGATTGTATCAACTTCTAGATACTAGTCACCAAGTCTACACCTTTACTTCTTTTCTTGGGTAAGCAAAAATATACTTTGCTAGATATATCAAAATAAACCAAGGAGAAGATATGGTCGCCCATGTTTTAGGTTATCCAAGAATAGGAAAAAAAAGAGAACTTAAAAAAGCCGTTGAAAAATATTGGAGGGGGGAGACGACCCGAGATGAGCTTGAAACTGTAGCTAAAACCCTTAGGGCAGAGAATTGGAAGCTACAAAAAGAAATGGGCATGACCCATATTCCTTCCAACGACTTTTCTTACTATGATCAAATGCTCGATATGACGTGCACTGTCGGTTCAGTGCCACCAAGATATGATTTTACAGGCGACGAAGTTGATCAAGATACCTACTTTAATATGGCGAGAGGTGGGAAGGGTGAAAAAACCGCCATGGAAATGACTAAGTGGTTTGACACAAACTATCACTACATTGTTCCAGAATTTGAAAAGAACCAACCCTTTAAACTGACATCAAACAAACCAGTAAATGAATTCAACGAGGCCAAAGAACTTGGGATCACCACCCGTCCAGTTATTATAGGGCCTCTTTCATATCTTTTACTGGGAAAAAATAAATATGAAGGTGGAGATGTCCTAGATCACTTGGATAGTCTTCTTCCTGTTTATAATGAACTGTTAAAAAACTTAGAAACTGCTGGCGCTAAATGGGTGCAAATTGATGAGCCTTGCCTGGTAACAGATTTATCTGATCCCATCCGAGATGCATATAAAAAAGCGTATGCCACTATTAGAGAGAAAAATCCTAATTTAAAACTATTCATGACAACTTATTTTGAAGGTATAACCGGAGAGGCCCCTTGGATTTGTAACCTTCCGATTAATGCCCTTCATTTTGATTTGCTAAGAGCTCCAGAGCAACTTGATACCCTTCTAGATAATTGGAATGGTTCTATGATTTATTCTCTTGGCGTAGTAAATGGCAGAAACATTTGGAAAACTAACTTAGAAAAAGCTTGGGAAACTCTGGAAAAAGCACAAAATAAGCTTGGAGCAGAAAATATCTGGGCCTCTGCCTCTTGTTCGCTTCTTCACAGTCCCTATGACTTAGAAATTGAAACGGAGCTAAATCCCCAAGTGAAAAGCTGGATGGCCTTTGCCAAGCAAAAGCTATGGGAGCTTAATGCCCTCAACACCGCCTTAACCCGTGGGGGGAAAAAAAGTATTAAAGCAGAGCTTGAAGAGTACAATAAAATTTTTACTGACCGAAAAAATGCCGAGACAACTTTTAGAAAAGATGTTCGAGAAAAAACGAGCAGAACAGGTGGCGAGTGGTCATCGCGAAAATCTCCGCACGATATCAGACAGGTAGTGCAAAAAGATCTTTTAAAGCTTCCAATATTTCCCACTACGACCATTGGTTCATTCCCTCAGACTAAAGAGATTCGCAAGTGGAGAGCGGATTTTAAGGCGGGAAGAATGGATGAAAAAACTTACAATAACCATCTAAAAGAGGCGACTGCTAATTGTATTAAAGAGCAGGAAGATCTAGGTCTTGATGTTTTAGTCCATGGAGAGTTTGAAAGAAATGATATGGTTGAATACTTTGGAGAACAACTCGATGGATTTATCTTCTCTAAATTTGGCTGGGTGCAAAGTTATGGTTCTCGTTGTGTAAAACCACCAATTATATATGGAGATATAAGAAGACCTAATCCTATGACGGTTGAATGGATTAAATACGCTAGTACTCTAACTAAAAAATGGGTCAAAGGCATGCTTACAGGCCCTGTCACTATTTTGCAGTGGTCTTTTTACCGCGATGATGTCTCCATGGAAGAAGTATGTCGTCAAATTGCCTGGGCCATTAGAGATGAAGTTCATGATTTAGAAACAGCAGGAATTAAAATAATTCAAATTGATGAGGCAGCTTTTAGAGAAGGACTCCCTATTAAACGAGAGAAATGGGAAAACTATCTAAACTGGGCAGTTGAGAGTTTTAAAATTTCATCTACTGGAGTTGAAGACTCTACACAAATTCACACCCATATGTGCTACTCAGAGTTCAATGATATTATCGATTCCATCTCAAAAATGGACGCGGATGTTATCTCCATTGAATCTTCAAGATCGCAGATGGAAATTCTCGATGCTCTGGCCGATTATAAATATCCAAATCAAATTGGGCCGGGAATTTATGATATCCATTCACCAAGAGTTCCTGCAAAAGAGGGAATGACTGAGCTTATGGGGCAGGCCTTGAAATATGTAGGGCCTGAGAAACTGTGGATTAACCCCGACTGTGGGCTTAAAACAAGAACTTGGGATGAAATCCGTCCTTCGCTCCATCATATGGTTGAGACCGCTCACGAGATTCGGAGGCGGCTTTAAAACAGGCCAGATAAAATAAAAAGTGGGGTGAATTTTTGTTCACCCCATATTAAAATCTATGAAGCTAAGTATCTTAATTCCAGCATTCAATGAAGAAAAAACTATCGAACAAGTCGTTAATCATTCTTTTAAAGAATTGAGCTTCCTTCAGGAAAAGAAACTGTTAAAAGATTTTGAAATAATCATAGTTAATGATGGCTCAAAGGACCAGACGGGCAAAATTGTAAAAAAAGAATTTCAAGATCAAGAAAAAATAAAAATAATTGAACACATGGAGAATCAAGGTAAAGGTGCCGCAATCATCACAGCACTAGAAATGGCCTCGGGAGATTATATTTTAATTCAAGATGCAGATTTAGAGTATAACCCTAAAGATTATGAGTCCCTCTGGATGCCCATTAAAAATTTCGAAGCAGAGGTAGTTTTTGGATCTCGCTTTAGAACAAAACCTGCTCAACTTGTAAGTTTCTATCAAATTATGGGTAATAAATTACTCACTAAAATTTCAAATATTTTTACGGGATTTAACTTAACTGATATGGAGACAGGTTATAAGCTCATTAAGACATCGCTAATTAAAAATATGAATCTTAAATCTAATGATTTTAGAATTGAGCCAGAAATAACAGCAAAATTATCAACGATACCAGGAGTTAGAATTAAGGAGATAGCAATTTCTTATAAACCTCGAACCTACGGGGAAGGTAAAAAAATCAGACTAAAAGATGGAATCTTGGCCTTAATATATATTCTTAAGTATTCGAAGTCGCAATTAAATAAATATTGAATGAGCACCATTTAAGAGTAAGTTTTTTGGCCTAATTGTTTTTTCAAGAGTCAGATTTTTAGTATTTATTAGAAAAACTTGTTCAGTTGAATTGGCAACAAAATGAGATTTATTTAAGGTCAGAGAGACTCCTTTAAGAGTATCTCCTAACTTTACAACTTTTATGATATTTCCAGTTTTAAAATCCCAGAAGGAAAGCGTTCCAGTTTCTGGATGTGTGGCCGCGGCAATACCATTTGAAGCATCTGTCACGACGCTTAAAAAAGGAGAATTTTTTAGATCTTTTGAAAGTTTAAATTGCTTAAGAGTTCCTGGGAATTTTAAGGCCATAGGTGTTTTATCGCCAGACTTTAAATACTTCCCTCCCACAAATACAAATTCCTTCTCATTAAACTTTGTTCCATGGGCCGCAAATAGACCTTTTTCTTTAAGATCCCATTTTTTTAATAACTTTCCAGTTTCGTAATTAATTAAAGAAATATTGGATTCGGGGAGTGAGATGGGGGCCTTTTCAGGTCCAATTCCAGCATTGAGTACTAATGCCTGCTTTCCTGTAAGGGGAAAAATCTCATGGGGTTCCGGCCCATAGCTTGGTATTTGATCTACGACTTCAAGATTTTTTAAAGAATACTTTAGGATAATTCCTTTTCCAGCACCATTTTTATTATAATGAGAATATTGAGCAGCGGTAGTATAGAGGTAATCACCTTGATGGTCATAAAACCCATGGCCTACAAACTTAGCTTTATCCAATCCAATATTTTTACTGGCCAGTAACTTTTCTTGTCCTAGAGCGATTCTAGAAATTTCTTTTTCCCATTGACCTACTATCGATACTTCTGATTTATTTTGAGAAGGGAAAATGGAATGAATTCTAAAACCAACGGGAACTTTAAACTGGCGTCCTGTATCTAGGTCCATACCCCATAAGTAGTTCTGTTCTTGGTCTGATTTGGAAGATGCCCCAATCAAATACAATCCTTTTTTGCCATTAGTTTTGGCAAATAGGTCTAAAGGAAATAGGGAGTAAAAAAGAAAGCTTTGTATAAATTGTCTTCTAGCGACCATGAGCGAATGATATTATTAATAAACGAAATTATCTAGTTGAACTTAAGAAAATCTATATTTAAAAATATTGATACCAGGCAGCATGGCTGGCCCTGCCTTAGAGGTTGATACATAATATTATGAAAGGAAAACTAAAATGATAGAAAAAAAATTTATCCTATATTTTTTATTTCTTCTGTTAATTGGCCCAAGCTTTGCTCAAGAGGCCCCTAAGGACATTGAAAAGCACCCGCTTTCGGAAGAAGAGATAGTATCCTTGTTAAAAGAAAAATTTAAAGACTCCATAATGGAAACGTTTATTGAGTCAAACCCCAGATTGACTCTTCTAACAGTAAGAGTTACCAGAGACGAAAATATCAAAGGTCTATGGAAGGCCACCTTAGCGGATAAGACCCGATATTATTTTTTTGTAGGATTTATTATCCTAACGGTCCTTGTTAATTGGTACTGGAAGAAAAGACAAACTCAAACCATGGCCCCTTTTTGGCATAAGATTGCTTGGTGGTTTGCTCGTTTTTCTCTGGTTAATGGCGCTCGTATTGGTTTTTTTATTTTTTTATTTAAGACAGAAATTAATCCGGTTTGGTCTCATGCTAAAAATATCTTTAGTGTTTAATTACATTCATTACCAGTAGAATTGATTGAACAGCTTACAGCTCCTCCCTCAGGAGTATTGGCCTGACATTTGTTTTGTTTGAGGTCTAATTTAGTATTTTTAAATCCCAAAAGAGGGTTGTATTTAACGATACATAGGGTACTTTTATCCATCACTTCCACCACGATGTCTTCTACATAGCTTTTGATGGACTTACATGTTCCTAAATGGCAGATTTGTGTCTCATCCCCGTTTATCTTTAAGTTAATACATTTTTGGGTTTCATCTGAGTATACAGCGCCGATTGATTCGCAAGATTTTTTGATAGAGTTTTCGGTTACATTGCTGAGTTCACTAAAGCAATTTTTAACTTTTCCCTCTTCTATGACTAGCTTTAAAGCGATTCTTTTTTTAACATTTTTGGGCCCTTGGTATGCGGCCTTGATCCTTTTTATTTTTAAATCAAGGTATTCTTCCCCCTCTTTTCCAGAGAGAGTCATACGATCAATTTGAAGTGTTCTATTTCCATAAATTTTACCTGTCCTATAAACTTCTATCGATTCGCCATTGCTTTTTACCCTCTTTATGGATTCAACTGGATCTCTAAAGGAGAGACCTTTAAAAGTTTCCATGCAGGAGTTAGCATCAAGCAAAATAGTAGAGATGTGATTTATAAGTTGGTTTTCTTCAATGCTAGTTTCACCCTTGACGGTGGTAGTCTGCATTTGTTTAGATAATTGCATCACGCCTAGAGCGATACCACCCATCATTCCTGCGGCCACCATTACTTGTACAAGAGAAAAACCCTTATTATTTTTAAACATCTAGACTCCAAGAAAAATGCTTAATATGATCTTATCATGTATTTTAAGCGATTAAATTTATGAAATCTTTTTTCTTATGCTCGCTTAAGGATCTTAAAAAACAAAAAACCATGACTAAATGGGCGGGACCTTTTAAAGATGAATTAACAGTCATTTTTAAAGATGGGGCAATAACCGTTTTTTCTTCCATCTGTCCTCACTTTGGAGGAGAATTCAATATTGATTTAAAAAACCTCAAGGCCTCATGTTGTTGGCATGGATATGAGTTTGATTTAAGTTCTGGAAAGTGCCTTTCTTTTTCTAATTGTTCACCTCTTAGATTTTATCCCTTTCTAATAAATCATGGGGATATCGAGGTTTTTTTTCCGTGAAGATATTAAAAAGAGAGTTTAAAAGAAGAATTGATGTCCATGCTTCGGTGGTATGGTGGAATTATTGGGATATTGAGCATTTTACTACAGTTCATAAGGCCTATACCAACGTGAAAATGTTATTTGAAAATGAAAATATGTATATTGTAGCGCTTACCTGGCGTCTTCCCATTTTTTCTTTTTTCAAATCATCTGGAATTTGCACCACTATTAAAACTGGAAAATATAAGTTAGAAGATTATCAGTCTACGTTTTTTAATATCGCAGTTAAAACTGAAATAGAAATAGAGGAGATAGGGGAGATGTCTTCTCTGATAATTTCCCGTTATCAATTTTTCCTTCATGGTTGGCGCAGGATTTTAGCTCCTTTTATGTATAAGATGATGGCGGTTTGGAATCAAAAAGTGTGGGATGAGGATCTTCCCCTTAAAATAAGACGCCAGAGGGTTAAAGAATTTGGGTTTAAAGATTTTAAAGGATTACCGGATAAGCTTGAGGATAGAGAGTCTATAAAGAAATGGGAGCAGTCATTGCCTGTTCCAAGACCGAAGAATTCGCCTATAAATGAATATCTTTAATCTATTCTTGTTAGTAGATAAAATTTCAAAAAATCAAAGTCAAAAAATCTTTTTAGGGGAAAGTTGATTTCGCTGAAAACTTCAGAGCGATACCCCGCTTGACCATTTAAAAGCTTTTTAAAAAAAGAGCAATGTCTGATATAAATTTTATTATTTTTGTATTTACAATAATTATATAAAAAGGAATCTAAAGCAATAATCGTTTTAGGTCTTTTGTTTTGAATATAAAGATCGATTTGATCCCCTTTAATTTCGTTGTTGTTATAATTAGTTATTAGTAATAAAGGGCCTTCATCAGTAAACTTTGTGGGTATTTCTTGTTTCACAATTTGAGCAAATCCGGAAGCGATATCGGCCTGAATGGGAGTTTGAATAAGAGATAAAATTATCAGAGGAAAAAGAAGGGGGATGAAAATTTTGGGGCCCCACCGATGAGTTAGATATCGTAGCAAAATAGTCGCACCCAATATGATGGCCGGTACGGCCAGGGTAAACATATGAGACATTCTATATAGGGTAAAATTAAAAATTAATATAAGATAAATAGGAATGTGGAAAATCCAAATAAATAAAAATCTTTTTGAATATATTCTTAAGGCCGCACCAACCCAAAAAAGAATGTAGTTAAGTATCCCTGCAGCAAAAGATAAGATAATTACAAGCCCCATTGAATATTTGCCATATGGGAAGGACCAGGTTTCTTCAATTGCTTTACCAAACCCTGGAAAATTAGAAAAATAAAAGTTATCTGATACTCCTGGTGTATTAAAATAATTTCCAAAACCCCAAATCGTCGGCCACCCGATTGGTAAGCTGATAATTAAACCAAAAGCGGCAAGCGAGAGATCTATTTTCTTGGGAAGTCTGCTTTGATTTAGATAGAGATATAAAATGCCAAATAGATAGATGAAAAAATAGCTGGGATTGAATTTAGTAGCAATAGCGAGTCCGGAGATTATTCCGGACAAAAAATGGTATATTTTTATTTTTGGACTTTCAATTAATTTTTCTACTACGAGAGTAATAATTAATAACTCTAAAACTAATAATCCGGCCGGTCTTATCTCAATGGCACTATAAAATAGTGCAGGAGAAGAAAAAAATAAAAAGATACCAAGGATATTCCATTTGCTAGAGAGATATCTTTTAGATAGATGATAAAACAATATGCCATTTATTGAATAGAGAGTGCAATTAATTACTCGAGAGGTTAATTCAAGTCCGAGCTCATTTCCAAAAAATTGTGAAAATAAAAACAGTTTTTCATAAAATATATACATAAACGTGGGATAGAGCAGTTGAGGATATCCCGCGCTAGATGCAAGCTTTGATTTAATTGAGTTTATTATATTCAAATCCCCTATGGGGATTGACATGTTAAAGACATAATAAGTTGCCGCATAAAAGGCGATGATGGCCAGGAATAAAGCGAGGAAATCATCTAATAATCTCTTATCTTGATCCAAGAATATATCTCACAAATTTTGAATGTTTAAAAATCATCAGCAGATAGGGGATTCCTCTTATTATCAGTTCCAGGGAGTTTGTCCCTGATTTTGATATTCCATATTTTCTATTTTTATTGGTATAGGGAACTTCAACAATTTTTGCACCTTGGTGAAAAAGATTTGATATTAAGTCGATAAAATATTCGCCATAACCACCCCTTAGAGGTTTTAGCTTAGATTTATGAATGGCAAAAAATCCACTAGTGATATCTCTTATTGGAAGTCCTGTAGAATATTTAAAAATATGTGAAATTAGTTTAGATAAGAGTCTATGAAATTTAACCTGATCACGGCCATCGACTCCACCATTAGCGTAGCGAGAAGCGATAGCAATATCGAAGCTATCTAATTTTGAGATAAGATCTACAATAGTTTTTGGTGGATGTGAGAAGTCTCCATCCATAAAAACTAATATTTCTCCTTGAGAATTCTTAACACCGTGCTCTAGAGATTTTACCAGTCCTTTGCTTGTTATTCTTTTAAAGGCCCTTATATTCTCTTTTTTGCTATATGTGTCAAAAATTAAGTCCCAGGTTTGATCTGGAGAGTTATCATCAATAATAAGGATTTCAAAGTTAAGACCATCTAGAACGGTTTCTATTTGATTTATCAGTGGAATAATATTATTTCGCTCATTGTAAGTAGGAATAATAATTGAAAGTTGTTCCATAATTTATTTTAAAATGATCGACAAAAAATTGTAAAATAATTTCTATGATTCCTGTTTATGAACCCTTTATTGATAAAACTGAAAAGGAAATGGCCTTTGAATGCATTGATTCTAAATGGCTCTCTGGAGAGGGCCCTCATGTAAAAAGATTTGAGAGAGAGGTTGCGAGATATACAGGAGTAAAACACTCAGTCGCCACGAGTAGTGGAACTTCGGCCTTAGAGGTGGCCTTACATGCTATAGGGATTTCTTCAGGAGATGAGGTTATTATTCCGGCATTAACCAATATTGCTTGTGCTATATCGGTTATTAGGGTCGGTGCTAAACCTGTTTTGGTAGATGTGATACCTGAGAATTGGGGAATAAATACTAAAAAAATTGAAGAAAAAATAACTTCAAAGACTAAGGCCATAATGGTGGTGCATCTTTTTGGACATCCGGTAAAAATGGATGATATTTATCCATTGGCAAAAAAATTTAATTTAAAAATAGTAGAAGATTGCGCCCAGGCCTTTGGTGCTCTTTATAAGGGAAAAAAAGTGGGATCACTTGGAGATATAGCGGCCTTCTCCTTTTATGGAAATAAAATTATCACTACTGGAGAGGGTGGTATGGTTTGTACTTCAAATACTGATTACGCGACAAGGGCGAGCTCATATAGGAATTTATATTTTGGCCAAGAAGATAAATTCCTTCATTCCAAAATTGGCTATAATTTTCGCATGTCCAATATTCAAGCGGCCATAGGGCTGGCGCAGTTAAAAAAAATAGATTGGATTGTTAAGAGAAAGAGGGCCATTGCCAGACTTTACCGAGAAGAACTTCCGGGTTTATCTTTAAACTTGGAAAATAGTGATTCTCGCTCTGTTTTTTGGATGAACTTCGTCCTCATGCCCCCAGATTTTCCATATTCTGCAAAAGAGATTATTGGAGTATTGGCCAAAAATGGGGTTGAGACCAGGCCATTTTTCCAAGGACTTCATGTCCAGCCAGCATTAATAAATGTAGGTCTTTTTAACAAGGAAAGCTATCCAATCACCGAACATGCTTCAGAAAACGGATTTTATTTACCCTCAGGCCCAACTTTAGTTGATAAGGAAATAAAATTTGTTTGTGAAAAAATAAGAAATTTAGAGAA
The DNA here is from genome assembly GCA_003650125.1 of Campylobacterota bacterium. Classification (GTDB taxonomy): domain Bacteria; phylum Bdellovibrionota; class Bacteriovoracia; order Bacteriovoracales; family Bacteriovoracaceae; genus SMWT01. The sequence continues at coordinate 12,006 of QNFX01000011.1, read as the reverse complement.
TATAACGATATGAGACTTATATGAAAATATTGATACTACTATTCTTCTTCTTTTTTAACCCAGTCTATTCTCAAGAGCAAACAAATGAGGATTTCATTAAGTTCGTTTTAGCAGAGGTTCAAAAAGAATGGGTCATTTATGTGCAGGATTACGCTGAGAAAAAGAATGTTAGATCAGACGTGTTTGCTAAAAAACTTCCTCGAAAATTAGAGAGAACAATTAAAAATATACCGATAAAAAGTTTACGAACATATGCAGTAGAAGATCCGTTACGAAGAAAACAATTACGACAACTTTTTAAAGGCTATCTTGACACACAATATGCAGTTGAAACGGGAGAGGCCCCAGGATTTTATGGAGATGATCCTGCCCCTACACTAGTTGAAAAAAAGGGTCGTTCATTAAGACAGATACCATCTCAGGTTAGTAAAACTGCCATGGGCCAAGAACAAGTTCCTTGGTGGAAAAAATACCTATTGTACATTATTATGGGAATAGTTTTTTTGTTGATGATTGTATGGGATAAGGTCAGAAAAAAAGACTCTTAAATACTTTTCAGTTTAAAGATCGAAATATCCTTATTATTTTTAAAATTTTTTAAATAAGGTGATTTTGTTAATCTTTCTAATATTAAATTTTCCTTGGCATTTAGAACTAAATTTTTATGAAAGATGATATATTTAACACCAATTTCACTTAATATCCCAAGACTTGCACCATTAGGGACAATATCGATATATTTTTGAATTTCGATACGTGATTTTGGGTAGTATCCATTTGCCCCATTTAATATATTTTGCTTGTGCTGAGTCTGCCAATTCATATAGATGAGTTCTCGATTATAGGCAAAAACTCTGTCTCCGGCCTCTGCTAAAGTACGTCCTCCGGCATCAGATGGCAGATTTAAAATAGTTCCCTTAAATTTAACTTTTTGTTCAGGCCATGTAATGAGATCTTTTGCGTAGTACTTATTAAGTGGAAAGGGAATGTTTTCGATAAAAAAGGCTCCGGCAAATAATGATACCGCGAAAAGTTTTTTATAAAATGTACGTGGTAGAAATTTACTAATTTCCAACCCGGCCATAATTGATAAGGAGAGAGCACAAAGAGAATAGGCCCGCAGGGGAACCCGTAAAAAACTAGATATAGGAAGAGTTTTATAAATGAGCAAAAGAGGGGAGGGAATTCTAAAATGATAAGCTTTGAAATAAGGGCCAAGGGCCAGTATAAGTCCGATTAAGAAAATAATTTTAAGTTCTTTTTTTATTTCGCTGTTAAAAAGTCCTTTGATGCCAAATCCAATTACAATAATGCCAAGAAAGGCATGTCTGCGAATAAAAGGCCAATAACCAAGTTGTGGAAATAGCTTTTGCTGATGAGGATAAATTAGATTATCTGGAAGGGGATTGAAAAGATCAAAGAAACCGAGAGATCCTCTAGTAATAACTTCTAAATCGGCCCAAGGATTAACAACATCAAGAAAAATATGAGAATGCAGATAAAACAACACCATGGGTAGAGAAATGAGAAAAAATACACCAATGTATTTAAATAAGTGCGTAAAATCTTTAATTTCAAATATCCATAGTATGGTGATGGCGATGGCCAAAAAAATAAAAATATAAACAGAAAAATAAATCTGTAATCCACCTACTATGGCCGAATAATAAAGAAACTTTTTATGAGAGACTTCTTTCCATTTCAAAAGGAAGTATAGAGAGAGACAAAAAAAGAAGTAAAAGAAAATAGGAAAATCATCTAAGTTGGCCAAGAAAAAATTTGAACCAGCAAAGAAAAATCCAGAGAGCCAATTAATAGAGGGATCCTTTTTAAACAATTGTGAAAAATAATTTGCCCCAATGGCATTTAAGGCATATCCGAGCGTAATAAGAAAATAGATGGCCCAAATATCATTTCCCACTAAGAGTTTAAATAAAATGAAAATCAAGGCCATTCCAGGTGAGGCTTCGCCGTAACTATGAATGTTACTAATAGGAAACATGGATGTTCCTAAAAAACTTCCATCAAGAAATGAGTGAAGTTTGTTTAAATAGGTATTTGAAAGAGAGATCGTTAACCAGGTATCGCAATTTCCAGGTAAAGAGTCATTAAGAGGGAATTGTAGGAAAAGAATTCCAAAAATTAGAAAATAAGAAGTAAAATGGATTAATGGAATCTGATTTTTTCTATGGCCCATGTAGCCTAATTTTAGGACTCTTTTTCCAATAGATAAAAAGAAAAGTTTTTTTCTTGGTAGAGAGGGTTATAAAAAGGTAAGGGGATATCTTTTTTCCATAGTAAATGATATCCATTCTCTCCTCTCAATAGCTTTGAAAAATACTCACAATGCCTGGAATAAACCTTACTTTTTTTATACATGCAGTAATTTTCGATCATTTGAGCGGAGGTGAAGATATATTTAGGTTGATTTTGAGATACATAAGTATCAACCTGATCACCCTTAATGGAGCTGTTTAGTAGGTTAAGTTCCCAGTTAAAAAAATCTTTACTGCCTTCATCTGTCCCAAGATATTTCAACTTTAACCTGGGAACTGTTTTTTGTATTACATAAGCATACTCGTAGAAAACATCTGAGTACCATCTAAAATTATAGAATTGATAGAAAATGCTAACTAGAACTACCCCAACCTTTAAAACTTCTAGTTTAGGAAATTTTTTAAATATCATCATTAAAAGATAAATATGAGAAATAATCAGATAAGGCACACAAAGAGTGTAATAGTAGGGGAGCCTATAAAGGCTTAATAACGAGGCAGCAATAAAGTTGATAAAGGCAAATCCTCCCCAAGTGATTAAAACAGTCTTGGGAATAAGCTTGAAAAGATGACCTAATATGAAGGAAATGAAAATAATGGGGCCTACATTAAGTGGTAATGAGTGAAAAAATGCGTAGGAAAATCTTCCGGCCGGGAAGGCATTCCATTCAGTGAGCGCCATAAAGGCATTTGGGTAGGGAGAAAAAATGATATCATTTTTTATTTCCGGGGTATTAAGGAACTGAGCAAAATTGAAAAGAGATGGGAATAATAGAATTAGGGTCAAGATGGCCGATATGGAATAGATTGCAAAAGGTCTGAGAAGGGATTTTATTTTGATTTCTTTTTTTGATGCAGCATAGAGAATAAAGATTAGAAATATTGAGGGTACAGAAGGATTATATTTGGTGCCAAAGGCCAGAGCTGCTATTACGCCGCTTAAACAAGGCCATATAATTTTATTAATATCTTTTTCCCATTTCTGGGCAAACAAAAATGAAACGAAGAGTTGAGTTAAAAGTATTGATTCAGTTTTAACAGATGCGCTGGAGAAAAAAATTGCGGGGGATAGACCAAAAATGAGGGCACCATATAAGGCCCAGTTTCTTTTAAGAAAATCTTTTGTAACTATGAAAAATAATATGGAATTTAAAGGTAATAGAAGAGAATTAATCGCCCTTGCGATAAAGTAATAGTCATTTGAGATGCTAAAAAAATTAACCACTCGAATTAGTTTTTCATAAAATAAGTAGGAAAACTCAGGATACCTTAAAAAAGGGAAGCTACCAGTTTTGAGTTTATGGATAACCGGTTCTAAAATAAAAAAATCGTCGTAGTATAAGAACGTGTTGGTTACATAGATCCATATTAAAAATAGTAATATTGAAAATTTACAAAATAATAAGAATAGAATTTTTTTTTCAATTAGATTTGTCATTTTTATAAGTTATTTCAACAATTTTGAGTCAAATTTGCAAACACCTTTGAGCTGGCCCTCTTAAGATATGACTTGGCGTGACAAGAGCGATTAGAACAGTTGGTCTCTTTGTGACTCATATGAAAAATTGCTAAATTTTTCCTTTCTATATAGGATTTAATTGGTGCAAAGGATTTTTCAAGCTTTACTATTAATTTCATTTTTTGTTTCTTGTAATAGGGCCAAGAAACCATTGACCCTTCGAGATAATGCTCTTTATGCCTTAAATAAAATAAAGCAGACAGAAGTTCAAAGCGATTCCACCTGTTGGACAACCTCTAAATTGATGGATCAATTTGCAGAGGGAAAAGAAATATTGCCTCATACCTCAGTGGTAAAAATAGAGTTATTAAAAGACTTACTCTATTTAATTTGGAGGAAGGCCAGTGAAAAATCTAACAAAACTTTTATAGAATTAAATAATATCGAAAAGGTCATAAAACCCTATCTTAATGATAAGGCCTTAGATCTAAACTTAAAAGATCATAAGGAACTATCCGATAGTTGGAAAACTATTTACGCGATTATTCAGGATGTTTTTAATGGTAGAAAAAGTGGACTGATTCCTCTTAAATATGAGGCCTTAGACAGACTGGGAGAGATTTACCCCTATTTATCTTTAAAATTATTAAATCATGCTAAAAGACAAGCAGATAAAAATTCACACCAAGATATCAAAGTAAACGATTTTAAATCGGCCTTTTTAAAACTTGCAAACCATTACAAAGGCTTGAAATCATCCTATAAAACTGAAGAGATCAATGCCTTATCGGGAGGAACAAAAAAATATATTGCTGATAAGGTTTCATCCTTGATTTCTTGGAATAAAGGCGAAAATAATTTCAATGATGTGTTGAAAAATTTAAATCAATTTTTAACCATCCCCATTTCCATGCAGGCCTTCGAAGAAGTATTTAAAATCGGAACCAATTTTGCTAAATATGTTGGGACTGGATATGAAGGTATTACCTCAACACTTAATTTATCTCTAACCTTTCTTAAGTATTATAAGCATGACGGAGCAAAAATCCCTTATTTAGATTTATATCTTGCTTACAATGCAATCGATGGTCTCTTTCCAAAAGAAATTAAAAAAAATGGGGATATTTTATTTTCTTATATGACAAATTTTATCTATCCAATTAATTCCAATAAACCAAAATTGCTAAAAATTAGATTAAATAATTTTGAATTAGATTCTATAAGAGATACAGCAGTTCACTGGAAGGCGATGGCAAATGCCTGGGAAAATGATTTTATGCCGGAGATGGACCCTTTTGCAGGAGATTTATTGGCCGAATCCATTTCTGAGATTTTTTTATTTCTTTTAAAAAAAGCAGAGTTGGATGCCATACATAAAGGTTTGAAAATTATTGGGAAACGAGAGATTAATAAAATATTTGATCAGCACTATTATTTCATTAGATCAAAAGAAAAACAAAGATGGAAAAAAAGTAAAACAAAAGAGAAAAAGAAAATTTTAGATCGTTTGAAATTACCATTTTTTCTGGAATATAAAAATAAGGAATTACCTCTTTGTAAGAGAAAACGGGTTTATGAAAAGGGCATAGAGCAATATAGTCACTCCTACCAATTTCTGGGCTCGGGAGTTGCTGTTGGAGATGTCAACAATGATGGATTTACGGATATATTTTTACCGGGAGAAGGTTGTAACAGGCTTTTAATAAACCGGAGAGGAAAATCTCTAATCGATAAGACAAAAGCTTGGGGGCTTTCTAATCTTAATATTAGCTGGAGCACCCAGGCCTTATTTGTCGATGTTAACAATGATGGCAATTTAGACCTATTTATTGTGGATAGTGCTGGGAAATCAAAACTTTTGATTCAACAAAATGATACGTTTAAGGATGTTACAAAGACCTCGGGGATCCTAACAAAAAAATATGCTACCTCGGCGACTTTTTTCGATTATGATAATGATGGTTTATTAGATTTATATATAGTTTATTATGGGCAAGGTTACCCTTCTTTGAGTGGGAGAAATGGTGTCGCCAATCAATTATTTAAAAATTTAGGAAATAATAAATTTAAAGATTATTCAAAAAAGTCGGGACTCGATAGTACCGGCTGGGCCATGGTGGTATCTTCAGTTGATATCAATATGGACGGAAAAATTGATGTTTGGGTGGGTAACGGTAATGGGCCAGATGAAGTTTTTATCAATCAAGGAGATGGCACATTTATAGATACTACTGAAAAATTGGGGCTTTATGAGCGTGGGGATACCATGAATATTGGACTCACTGATTTTGATCAAAATGGGAAGTGGGATATTTTCCTTACAGTTGTGGATATGTTTTCTAAGAATATTAGATTGATCAGACCTCAAAGAAATACACTTTTAAAAATAGATGACTACATTTTGCAAAACTCAAGATTTTTAACGGGTAATAAGCTCCTGTTAAATTTTTATCCCAAAGAATTTAAAGATCCGGGGCAAATTTTTGAACCTGGTGAACAAGGTCTCTCTTGGGGTGGTAACTTTTTTGATTATGAAAATGATGGAGATGAAGATCTCTACCTTGCCAATGGATTTATCGATGGTGTTTATACAGGAAATCAAAAGAATCTTTTTTTTATTCGTGAAGGGGATGTCTTTTTCAATCTTAGTAAAAAAGGAAAGTCGCCAGAGTCATTCTTAGGTAATTCACGCAGTGTAGGAGTACTGGATATTAACAATGATGGTAAAATGGATTTAGTGGTTACCAATTATATGAAAAGAGCTAAGTTCTTAATAAATAATTCTAAGGGAAAGAATAATTGGATAAAAGTCAGGCTTAAAGGAAAGAGTAGTAACCGTTTTGGTATTGGATCTGTTGTAAAGATCTATTATGGAAAAGATAAGAAACAAATGAAAATGATTACTGCCGGGAGCAATTATCTCAGTCAAAATGATCAAGTCTTGTCTTTTGGAATGGGGAAGGAAAAATTAATTAATCGTCTTGAGGTAATTTGGCCTGGAGGCAGAAAACAAGTATTTCAAGGTCCTTTTAAAACAGGTAGTGTAATGAATTTGACCGAGAAAGAAAAATTATGAATCTTGTAAAAGAAAATATATCAATTTTTTTTGATGCTATTAGATTTAAGGAAGTTTTCCTGCTTACCGGTTTTCCGATTATGGGATTTTTGTTATCAGGCAGCTGGGAATTAGCTAATGTTATCTATCATGCTTTTGCCTTCTTTTTATTATTTCTATCTATCTACCAGCTAAATGCTTACTTTGGGTACGTTCAGGATTTTAAAAATGAGAGGTTAAAAGGATTATCAAAATTTTCCAAGAATTTTTATCTTAAAGTAAGTCTAATCTGTTTAGGGGCCTCTTTGATCCTTTTATCAATCGATGGAGCTTTCATTATATTATTGGGAGTTGGTATTTATTTGCTTTGGGCACTTTATTCCCAACCAGTTTTTGGTACTAAAAATTATCCCCTACTGGGTAATCTAACTCATTTTATAATGGGTATAATACATTTTTTTCTAGGATTTTTGATTAACTCATCTTCTTTTTTAGATCCTATGTTCCTGGCCATTTATTTTTCTCTTTTATTCACGGGAGGACATTTAATTCACGAACTTATAGATTGTCACGCGGACAAAAAAAATAAGTTGAAAACTAGTGCTACTTTTTTTGGCCAAAAGAAAACTATTTTGATGTCACAAATTTTGTTTATTTGTTCTTTTTTAGATCTAATCTTTCTTTATACAAATGATTATTTACCTTTGACTTTTTTTATCCCTTTTTCTTTTGCTTTTATAATTCAGGTGTCATTTTTTATAATTTTAAAGGTCTATAAAGAATCGGAAAATGGATTTTTAAGGTATCGACAGTTATATCGATACCTCTATCTTCTCGCCGGAGGGCTTTGGATAGTATTTAACTACTAAGGCGCTGAAAAGTTATAGCCTGGGGGATTTGGCCAACGGGAGTGATTTTGCGTCGCATCACATTTACAGCGACATCTTTTTCCTACCACCACCCAAGCATAATAGCATTGTGGCGAATCTCTATAGGTACAAGGAGTGCGAGAGGAGCTTTTAATGTTCCAACACTTACAATCTCCTGAGGAATCTCGTGACCAGGCCTTGTTACAACTAAGGCCATCTTTGTATTCGGTAGCAACTCTCGTGCCACTACATAATCCGGTTTGAAAATTCCAGTTTCGACTATAACGATATCCCTTGTTCCATAAATAACTCCAGCAGCTATTTTGGCGGTCTTTTAATCTCTTAATCAAGGTAGAGTTTCCAATTTTATTGTCAAATGGAATGCAGGTAGGGTCGGAATTTGCTTTATTATAACCATCCCAAATAGTTCCACTGGGACACTCTATTCCACTCCAAAGTGAACACTTAGCATCTCCATTTCCGTCATAGCCTTGAAGATTTTTGTTGGAAGCATTACAGCTTTGTAAGTTAATGATACAAGGTGAAGTGGCCCCAGAGGAATTCTTGGTTCTATCGCAAAATGAGCTGACCACGGATTCAAGAGGCAGCTTCTTGGAATATTCAATAATATTGTCGATAATTTTATCACTGGCAGCATCGCCTAAGCGATTGGCAAAAAGCTGATAGGTCCAATCCCGGGTGGCAATAAAATCTCGATCAGAGCTATCGGTTCGCCAGCTGGAATTAAATGAGTCGTTCATCCCCCCCACAATTTTAATATCTTTGCCACTAAATTGTAGGCGACCACCAGTTATTTCTGCCCTGGCGTTGCTGGTATTGGTTCCGATAATAAGTGTTTCTTTTATCTCGGTATCTCCCTCTACAGTTAGAGATTGAGAAATATGGCCAGTTCCCGATACATCCAAGGTATGGGTGGGGTTGGTATTCATCACTCCTAAAAAGTTATTGATTCCTCGAAGGTAAGTAGAGGCTCCAAGATTTAGTTTTCCCTGAATACCTGAATTATCAGCAAGTTTAATTTCTCTTATTGCAGGTGTGAGAACAACATCTGGAGTTGTTAAAGGGCCCATATTGACCTTGCCATTTATTAGATGAAGATTTTTATTTATAGTTGCAGAACCACCAGCATTGACACTTCCATCAGTGGTGGGACCGCCAGGGGAGGTACCTATGGTGACAGTTTCCTTTACTGTTTCATTCCCTTTAACTCGCATATTTCCCAGAATTTTTACTGCCGGAGTGTTACTAGTATCAGTAGAACGAATAGTGATTCCTTTACACTTGTTATCCTCCATCGTTCCTTCAATTTGATCACAAAAATTTTCTGTGTATTTTCCTAAATCGGTCATACAATCGGTAATTAAATTATTTTCATCTAGAGTAACCGCCACAGGAATTCTTCGTACATATTCTAGTTGATTACCTGTGAGCTCTTTTACTTTTCGTAATTGCTTGGAACCTACTTTACCGATTGCTGCTCCAACGAGGAAATGGATCTCAAAAATAGCTTGATTAGCGCCATTTCTAAAGGAACTCTCTGGATTATTGGCATCAGGATGGGTCATTTCATAGGCCAGAATTTTCATCTCTTTAACTAAAAGTCTTCCCTCAGTTCCCTGGCCTAAAATACAAGGTCTGAGATCTCCACTACAATCACCCCTTAGATAGACTTGTTTTACTTGTTTTGCATTGTATTCACTTTGTTCACTGGTATCGATATTTTTACTTGCACCCTCCCAAATCTTAAGATCTTTCATATCTTCTTTTGAGATAACAAAAGGAACCTTTTCCCCAAGACCTATGGGATTTTTGCCAAAGAGAGTGGAGATACAAACATCAGGGTCAGAAAGGCGCATTCCCACTTGGGTCGATGCCTGATCCCCTTCCATGGAGGTGGCCATGGATTTTTTTATTTTGGTAGTATCTTTGGTAACCTGCAGGACACCCAGGGAAATGATACCAACAATTCCCACGCCAATCATTAACTCTATTAATGTAAAGGCCTGAATTTTGTTTTTAAAAAGTTTAATCATCACCCTTTCCCTTAATAACAAACAGTTCCCGCTAGATTAACGGTGCACTTATAAGTGGTTCCATTACTTTTTACACATTTGCACTGATAACCATCGGTAACCCAGTTAAATTTACACCCATCCTGGCCTGCATAGGTCCAGCCGCCTCCCAATTGCCAGCATTTACATTCAGCTTCAGTGTCGTGCTTCCAAGCAACGCCACATGAACCGTGCATTTTATACTGAAAGCTGGTGGTTTTAAAAGAGGTACATCTTCTAGAGGCCATATTAAAAGTAGTTCCCGTATAACCGGAGCTTGCCGGATATTTGGAAAAACAACGTTCTTTTTGTTTATTTAGTAAATTGATATGAGGTCTTAAAAAAATGTCTAAAGGTTGAAAAACGCCAACTCCCGATGAGCTAATACCAATTAAAACGCTATTGGTGGGAACCCCCCACGTATCTAAATTATAGGCAGCGCATATTTTCTTCCCAGAGGCATCAAATCCAATCAAAAATTCTTTATCTAAGCAAAGTGCATCCTCAGATGGGATTTTACATTCCTTTCCATCCCAGACGGCATTGCTCATTCCCAGGCAAATAGCATGGTTTAATTGCTCTAATTGGTTTGAGCCATCAAAATTTAGAAGAGCATCTATCAATTGGTCAAAAGTGGGTTGATCGCCAAGGCGATCAGAAAAAAGGTCATAGATGTATTGCCTGGTGGCAATTAAATTATCTTCACTAGATTTATTTCCGTTATTATGATTGTTTTGAATTTCAACGTCCACGCCACTAATTTCTAGGCCATTTCCCACGATTTTAAAAGTTGCCTGAACAGTACCTCCAATATTGGCAATTTGTTGGATTTGTAAATCTTTTTCTTCCGTCAACTTTCCTGTGAATCTAGCATCTCCAATTAAATCTAGAGTAAAAGCGGGATCTGTAATTGTCTGGATCCCAAGTTGTGCATTTTTTCCATGAATCGAGAGAGTTGTACCAAGTTTTAATTTTGCCTCATTTTCGCCAGCATTTTGATAAAGTGTGGCCTCTCCAGGATTAATTGCATCAAGAGTTACATTTGTGCCAAAAATTAAATTACCTTCAGTAATATTAAGATCATTTTTAACGGTTCCTTCTCCATCAATGTTGAAATTTCCCGTTCCTTGGGCCCCTGAATTTCCCACATCAAGGGTATTGGCCACTTTGAGAGAATATTTAACATTAGTATCTGCTTCGGTAGTAATTCCTTCTTTATTAGGAGGAGGTGTGCCAGTTGGTTCAGGATCGATGGCCAGAATAGTCAGATTTTTACATCGATTATCAAAATCAATAGTACCATTTAATTGATCACAGGCCCCTGATTGGAAGGAAGTTAGTTCAGTTATACAATCTGCTATTTTGTTATTTGAATCAAGCAGAAGCCCTACCGCAACTCTTCTTTTATATTCCACTGCCCCCAAGGTGACATCTCGAATTTTTTTTGTATCAGCTTTTCCAATGGCAATGCCCTTAACCATAGTTATTTCTATAAAGGCCATTTTAGATTGATTTTTATAAGGACTTGCCGTTTTAGATGAATCAGCATGGGTCATTTCATAGGCGAGAACTCTTAATTCTTTGAGCAGTATTCGTCCTGGCCCAGATCCATAAGTACAAGGTTTTGAAGCTGCTCCAACTACGTTAGGACAGTCGGCCCTGACATAAGTATTCACGATAGAGGCCCCATTGTATTGGGATAATTCATCTCCACCTATGTCAGGTGTGCCACCTTCATAGACTTTTATGTCCATGATGCCAGCTTTTTTTATAATGGAATTAATTTGTTCACCTTCCCCAGTTGGATCTTTTCCAAAAAGAGTAGACCTGCAGGTTTCGGGATCTCTAAAGTGGCGATGAATTATTGAAATTAGATTTTCGGTCTCTAACTTTTCCGTAGACACCTTTCTGATTTTTCCAGCGTCTTGAGAAATCTTCATTACCCCAAGAGCAACGAGACTTAACATACTAACTGCTAACATTATTTCGACTAAGGTAAAACCATTGAAGGTATTTAATAAGTCTTTTATATTTTTATTTTTCATCACTTATAACTTATTTTTGTAATATCTGAGTCAGATAAGGCAAAATTGCACTATTAAAGTTTTCACAAATTTTAGTTCCACTAGCGCTTATTCCGGTAAGAATTTGACCATTGGGGCAGTTCCCAGTGATGGGCTGTATATTTCGACAAAGTGGAGACCCTGATGAATTCCAGCCGTACATAACTTCCCTTGAGCCAGTACATTTTGCATCATAATTAACAATGCAGCTG